>NZ_JBEXTZ010000029.1:0-83659 GCF_040614195.1 Amycolatopsis sp. NPDC006125 | reverse complement strand
GAATGGGCCTACCACCAGCCCTACACCTCAGAAACCCAACGACAAGCCGCCTTCCCCGACTGGCTCGACTGGTACAACTACCACCGACCCCACACCGGCATCGGCGGCAACACCCCCGCCAGCCGCGGAACCAACCTCACCAAACAGCACACCTAGGCCGGTTTGGACAGGAGGAAGTAGGCGTAGCGCTTGTCCAGTTCGTTCTCGGGCACGAGCTCGATCGCTTCGGGAGTGAGGCCGTTACGCTCCGCCATCTGCCAGAACTCGGGAATCCCATAGGTGGTCATCGCGGCGACGCCGGTCTTGTAGGAGCGGCGTCGCGGCTTGCTGCGCCACCGGCCGTCGTCGTACTTGACCTGGATCATCGCGAGCCCGCCCGGGACCAGCAGGTCCCGGGCGATCCGCAAGAGCCGCTCGCCGTATTCGGGAGTCGGGATCAGCTCGAAGACGTAGAACGACAGGAAGACCTCACAGGGCCCGGCGATCAGGTCGAGCGCCCACTCCGGACGCTCGACCGGGATCTGAACCGGTTTGAACGGCGTTGCGCAGGCGGCGGTGACCTGATCGGCGCACTCCGCGAGACTCGCCGGCGCGACGTCCACGCCGATGTACTCGTCGCAGTGCGGGGCGAAGTGCACGGCGTTCGCCCCACCCCCGCAGCCCCACTCGACGACCCGCTTCCACGGGCGCTCGAACTGGACCATGCGCGCGCCGCGCCGGAACATCGCGAGGTGGCGGGCCCCGATCTGGTGCCAGAGGTCGTTCCCCTCGAAAACGGGGGCGTCCCGCCAGTGCGAGTCCGCCTTCCAGTTCACCCCGGCGGAGTCTTCCCAGTACTCGGAGGCATCCCGCGAGATGGCGTCCTCGGACTGTCGGATCCCCAAGGCAGCCAGGCCCCGGTGAACCACATCACGGCCGGCTGAGGCCGCTCGCCTGGCTGCGGCGTGAAGTCCCGACATGTCCTACCTCCGTGTCACAGTCGTGGCGACCCTACTAGACGTTCTAGTACTATCGGTGCAGACTCGTATTTCGTATCGCTCACGGGTGACCCCGTTCGAGTGGCCGGTCACGGAGTGGCCACCGGCGAAAGTCGCTAATGTAGGGGGCATGACCACGGTGAAGCGCGGCCTGCCCGTCCGGTGGCTGCTGCTTGCCGTGGTGGCGCTGGCGCTGGTGATCATGCACCACACGCCGGCTCAGCATGGATCGGACAGCGGAGCGCACTCGCCCGTCGCGGAAATGGCCGTCATGGATGTCGCGTCCTCCGCCATGATCCACCCGGCTTCCGGCGATACCGGTATGGCGGCGATGCTGCACCAATGCCTCGCCGTGTTCGGGCACGTTGCCTTCTGGGCTTTCCTGCTGCTCATGGGCGTCGTGTTCATCCGCCTGGCCGCGGGTACCCGCCTGGTCGTGCGTTCGCTGGTGGTCGCCGGGCCCGATCCGCCGCGAAGAGGTGACGGCCGGTCCATCCTGAACTCGGTCTGCGTGCTGCGCCTGTGATGGGTTGCCTGGCGTTCTCGCGCCAGCAACAGCAGGTCACCAACAAACGCGACTGAAGGAAGAACCAATGAACAAGGCATTTCTGGGTACTGGTATTGCCGTCGCCGCCGCAGGTCTCATCCTGGCGGGGTGCAGCGGCGGAGGAAACGACCACGCGGGAATGGACATGGGGAGCAGCAGTGCCGCCGCCCCCTCGTCCGCTCCCGCCCAGGCCGCGGCGCACAACGACGCCGACGTGACCTTCGCCCAGGAGATGATCAAGCACCACCAGCAGGCGATCGACATGGCCAAGCTGGTGCCCACTCGCAGCACCAACGACCAGGTGAAGAACCTGGCGAGCCGGATCGAGGCGGCGCAGGACCCCGAGATCCAGCAGATGCAGTCCTGGCTCACCCAGTGGGGTGTGGCGGCCACGAGCACCATGCCGTCGATGTCGATGCCGGGCATGTCGATGCCGTCGTCGATGCCCGGTATGGACCACGGGTCCATGCCCGGCATGATGACCGATGCGGACATGCAGAAGCTGGAGCAGGCCAGCGGCGCCGGGTTCGACAAGATGTGGCTGGAGATGATGGTCCAGCACCACCAGGGCGCGGTCGAGATGGCCCGTACCGAGGTGGCGAACGGATCGAACGCCGATGCCAAGGCGCTCGCACAGCGCATCATCGACGACCAGACCGCCGAGATCAACGAGATGCAGCAACTGCTGACCACCCTCTGATCCGCGTCCTGAGCAACCGGATGGGAGGCCGCCGAGGCTTCCCATCCGGTTGTCGTCGTTTCGGGACAGGCAGTCGAGACGGTACCGTTCGCCGAGTCCTGAATGGACCGAAGATGTGCCGGTATGCGTTCTGCTGCTTGTGGGATATGTCATGACGGCTGTCCACACGATCGGGCGATGGGCACTGTGGACAGTGGCATGCGCTCGTGGGGATCTGTTAGCGTCGCGACTGTGCGTACGGGCACGGCTACTTGGCGTCGGCCAGCAATTCTCCTGATTCTGTTGGGGCTGCTGGTCGTTGCTGGCGCACATCCGGAGGCTGGGTCCGGTCTCATCGCCGACGACCACGGATTTGTGGCCGAGCTCAGTCACGCTGCCGAAGGGCACGAACACCCTGACGGCGACCAGCACGAGCACGCAGCCCATCCGACTGCTGCACCGGCCGGGGCGCAGGTCCGCGAGGATCCCGGTGCGCAAGCCGATTCGGCAGTCACGTTCGTGGAGCCCGCCAACCTGCCTCACCAGGCGTCCGCCGCTGTCGCGAGGCAGCCGGCGCCGCCAGGCCGGTCGGGGCGTCAACGCCTTCTCGATCTCAGCGTTTCGCGTACCTGAGCAGTGCTGTACAGCCGCCGGACAGTCTCTGTCCGGGGGCGCAGCCTGCTCATGTCCGCATCACGCGAGATCGAAGGTTTGATGAACGTTCTGCCCAAGCAACGAATGCCGTCCGCACGCCTCCAGGCCGCGGGCGCGTACTGCCACTCGGTGGCCCGCGCCGTCGGGAACACCCCGGTGCTGTGGATCGAAGACCCCGTCGCCGGCTCTGACCGCGGGTTCTGGGCGAAGCTCGAGGGCTTCAACCCCGGCGGGATGAAGGACCGGCCCGCCCTGCACATGGTGAGCAAGGCCCGGGAGCGCGGGGAGCTCGTCGACGGCGCTCCTATCGTCGAGTCGACCAGCGGCACCCTCGGTCTCGGCCTCGCACTGGCCGGGATCGTGTACGACCACCCGGTCACCCTGGTGACCGACCCCGGCATGGAGCCGATCGTCCAGCGCATGCTGGCCGCCTACGGTGCCCGGATCGACCTGGTGACCGAGCCCCATCCAGTAGGGGGGTGGCAGCAGGCCCGCCGCGAACGAGTCGACCAGCTGCTCGGGGAACAGCGTGGCGCCTGGTGCCCGGACCAGTACAACAACCCCGACAATGTCACCGCCTACGCCGGCCTGGCCGACGAACTCGCCGCGCAGCTCGGGCGCATCGACATCCTGGTGTGCTCGGTCGGCACCGGCGGGCATTCGGCAGGGACCTACCGGGCTCTGCAACGCCACTTCCCCCATCTGCGGCTGATCGGCGTCGACACGGTCGGCTCGACGATCTTTGGTCAGCCCGCTGCCTCGCGGCTCATGCGGGGACTGGGCTCGAGCATCCACCCCCGCAACGTCGACTACGACGCCTTCGACGAGGTGCACTGGGTGGCGCCACACGAAGCGGTGTGGACCTGCCGGCAACTCGCCGCCACCCACCACGCGAGTGGGGGCTGGAGCGTCGGCGCGGTAGCGCTCGTGGCGAGTTGGGTGGCGCGCACCCACGATCCGGACGTGCGGGTGGCCGCTGTCTTCCCGGACGGGCCGCAACGGTACTTCGACACCGTGTACAACGACGACTACTGCGCCCGCCACCGGTTGCTGGACGCTCCGCCTTCGATGGAACCGGACACCATCGCCACCCCGGGCGAGCGTGTCGTCGACCGGTGGACGCGCTGCGAGACCGTGGTGGACCCCGTCGTGGCGACAGCGGGGAAGGTCACGGGAGCGTCCCGGTGATGCAGCTGGCGCAGCAGTTCCGCTCCTTCGGGCGGCCGAGTCAGCTCTTGATGGTCAACCAGTTCACCATCAACCTGGGCTTCTACATGCTGATGCCCTACCTCGCCAGCTACCTGTCCGGCCCACTCGGGCTGGCCGGATGGGCGGTGGGTCTGGTGCTCGGCGTCCGCAACTTCTCGCAGCAGGGCATGTTCCTGGTTGGCGGCACGCTGGCCGACCGCTTCGGGTACAAGCCGCTGATCGTGGCTGGCTGCCTGCTCCGCACGGGCGGGTTCGGCCTGCTCGCGGCCGTCAACTCGCTGCCCAGCCTGATCGTCGCCTCCGCGGCCACCGGTTTCGCCGGCGCCCTGTTCAACCCGGCGGTCCGGGCCTACCTCGCCGCGGACGCGGGGCCCCGGCGCCTGGAGGCGTTCGCCGTCTTCAACGTCTTCTACCAGGGCGGGATTCTGGCCGGCCCCCTCGTGGGCCTGGCGCTGACGACAGTCGACTTCCGGCTGACCTGCCTGGTTGCCGCGGGCGTGTTCGCCCTGCTGACGCTCGTCCAGCTCCGCGCGCTTCCCGCCCAGGTGCAGGCCGAGGACGGGGAGCGACGCTCGGTGCTGAGTGAGTGGCGGAGTGTGGCCGCGAATCGGACCTTCGTGTTGTTCTCGCTGGTCATGATCGGGTCCTACGTGCTGTCGTTCCAGACGTACCTGGCGCTGCCGATGGAGGCCAGGCGGGTCGCGGGCTCGGCCACGGCGAGTGACGCGCTCGTCGCCGGGTTGTTCGCGGTGTCCGGAGTTCTGGCTCTCGTGGGGCAGTTGAAGATCACCAGCTGGTTCAAGGCGCGGTGGTCGCCGGGAACCTGCCTGGTCATCGGGCTGTCACTGATGGCGCTGGGTTTCGTGGCCCCGCTCGCCGCCGCTCGCGCCGGTTCCGTCGCCGGCGCAGTCGCCCTCGTGCTCGCCGCCGCACTGGTCGCGCTGGGCACCGTGGCCGTGTTCCCGTTCGAGATGGACACCGTGGTGAGGCTGTCCGGTGAGCGACTCGTCGCGACCCACTACGGGTTCTACAACACCGTCGTCGGCGTCGGGATCCTGCTCGGGAACCTGTTCACCGGCACGGTGTTCGACCTGGCACGGACGGCGGGATGGCCGGAACTGCCCTGGCTGGCCCTGGCGCTGCTGGGAGGCGCGTGTGCTTTCGGCCTCCGGATGCTGGACCGCGACCGTCGGCTCGCGGCGGAGTCGGTGTCGGTCTGACCAGGGAGAAAAAGCGGATGCGGGGCGGGAGTGAACCGCCCCGCATCCCCGGCGTGCCCGCGGGAGGGGGACCGGGGCACGCGGTACGCGCTTCGAGAAACGCGATCACCACGGCTGATACTAGGCAAAGTAGTAGAAAAGGGCAACCGTCCTCGCTGGTCCTGGTAACCGGTGGGGCGGGCGAACCGATATCCTGGGGAGAGCTGCTGTCGGGCATGGCGGCGTCGAGGAGGTGGGGATGTTCGGTCTGGGTGACCTCGAATCCGCGGTCATGGACGTGTTGTGGCGAACCGCGGAGCCGATCAAGGTCCGGCAGGTGCTGGAGCAGCTGGACACTCCCCGGCAGCTCGCCTACACGACGGTGATGACCGTGCTCGACAACCTGCACCGCAAGGGCTGGGTCGAGCGCGAGCTCGACGGCAAGGCCTACCTCTATGAGCCGGCCCTCAGCCGGGAGGAGGCGGCGGCCCGCGCGTTGCGCGGCATCCTGGATTCCTCCGGAGACCCGGAGGCGGTGCTGTTGCGCTTCGCGCAGTCGGTGTCGGCGGACGAAGTCGACGTTCTGCGCAAGGGTCTGCGCCGGAAGGCCCCTCGGCGGTGATCGCCGCCCTGTCCCTGCTGGCCGGCGCGCTCGCCGCGGGCTGGCTGTTGCCGCGCCGGCTGGCGGCCTTGGATGCGAGCAGGCGCGATCCGGTCCTGCTGATCGTCTGCTGGCTGTTGTCGATGCTCGGAGTGGCGATGGCGGCTACCGCGGGCGTCGTCCTCCTCCTGATTCCGACCCACGGTTCGTTCGGACCGCTGCTCGCGGCGGTCAACAGCTGCTGGAACGCGCTGCAGCACGGGTCGCCACCGGCCGCGGAGGAGCTCGGTGGTGCGCTCGGCTCGATCGTGCTGGCGGCCCTGGCGTGCCGCCTGGTCGTCGTCGGCGCCCGGGGAATCCGTCGGCGCGCGCGGACCCGACGGGAACACCTGGCCGCACTCCGGCTGGCGGGCCGGGCGGACGGTACGGCTCCGACCACGCTGTGGCTGGCGCATGACACTCCGTTGGCCTTCAGCATGAGTGGCCGCCGGGCTGTGATCGTCGCCACGGACGGGCTGCGTCGGCATCTGGGGGACGATGCCGTGGCCGCCGTGCTGCTGCACGAGCAGGCTCACCTGAGCGGGCGGCACCACCAGTTGATCGCCCTGGCGGACGCGCTGCGCGCCGCGCTGCCCTTCGTGCCCCTGTTCCGTCAGGCGCCCGACGCGCTTCGTCAGCTGGTCGAGGTCGCTGCCGATGTCGTCGCCATCCGGGAGTGCGGGCCGGGTGCGGTGCGTGAGGCGCTGCTCGGTGTCTCCGGTTGTGGTGCTCCCGCTGGTGCGCTGGCGATGGCGCGGGACGCGGTGGCCGTGCGGCTGGCGCGCCTGGATGAGGGGGGCAGTCTCCCGTCCAGCGGGCTGCGGCGATTCGTGAACTGCGGCGCGGCCGGGATCACTGCCGCCGCGTTTCCGTTCCTGACAGGCGCGGTGCTGACCGTGTCGGTCGCTCTGGTCGCCTGCCCGCTCGGCATGGGCTGAGGCTGTCCCGGCCCGGCGAACCGTCATTCTTCGCCGGCGACCGAGCTGACGCGAAGGCCGATTCCGGCCACGATGAGGCCGACCAGGACGTACAGGGGCGAATGTCCGTCCGGGAGGTGCCTGAGGCCGGTCTGCTCGACGAGCCAGTTCACCAATGCGACGGCGGCACCCAGGGCGATGAGCGCATGGCCGGTCTTTCGTGTCGGGTGCGGTCGAGGCAAGCTTGCCATCAGTCCTCCATCGCTACTAAATGCGATAGTAGGTTAGTACGCTGGCCCCATGGACGCGAAGGAGAGCTCAATGGCCGAAGCCACCTACATCGTCAAGGGCATGACCTGCAGCCACTGCGTGAGCTCGGTGACCGAGGAGGTCAGTGAGATCGACGGCGTGCAGAGCGTGGAGGTCGATCTGGCCTCGGGCAAGGTCACGATCACCAGCGTGGAGCCCGTCCCCGCGGACAAGGTCGCGGCCGCGGTCACCGAGGCCGGCTACGAGCTTGTCGGCTGAACTGGACGTCTCGCCGGCAGCGATTCGAGGGCGAGGGCGGGTCGTGGTGTGGCTGTCTCCGGCATCGGGTGCGGTCCCCGGCCCGCGGCTCGCAATCGGTTGTTTGTCGAATCCCCCCGGCTTCAGCTCTCCTCGCTGCGGCGGCGAGGGTGGCCCAGACCAGCGCGGGTGATTATGGCGGCGGCCGCGAGCAGGACGGCGCCGGTGGCGTAGACGGCCGGAATGCCGCTGGTGTCGGCCAGCCATCCGCCCAGGGAGAGCGAGGCCAGGCGGCCGAGTTGCCAGATCATGTCGAACGCGGCGAATACTCGGCCTCGTACTGAGGGTGGGGCCTCGGCCTGGAGGAGCGAATTGAAGGTGACCGCGCCGGTTGACGTGCCTACGCCATAGCCGGCGAGGCTGGCCAGCGCTCCGGCGGGCGTGCGTATGAGCGCAAGCACTGTGTCAACGACAGCCCGGAGCACGTAGGGGCCGACCACGAACGCCGGGCGGCGGGGATCGGAGACCCAACGGGTCAGCAGCAGTGGTCCTGCGGCAGCGCCCACGCCGATGCACGCGAGCGCGATGCCGTAGCCGAGCGATCCGAGTCCCAGGCGTTCACGGATCAGTACGACGAGCAGAGCGCTTGTCGCCCCTGCCGACAGCGCGGCCAGCCCCTGTCCTACGGCCAGGGCGCGCAACACGCGATGCCTCGCCAGCACGGTGATGCCGTCACGCGCCTCGCGCCAGAAGGCTGTCTCTGCCGTTGATGTGGCCTGCCGCGTAACACGAAGGCCAGTCAGCAGCACCGCGGAAGTGGCGAAGCTGACGGCGTTGATCCAGAACGCCGGGCTGTAACCGATGGCGGCGACCACCGCCCCGCTGGCCGGGGCCAGCACTATCTGCGACACGACGGCGGCCGTCCATATTCCTGAATTGGCCGCTATCAGGTCCTTTTCCTCAACCAGGGCGGGCAGTGCGGTGCCGGCGGCGGGGTTGAAGAACACCGCCGCGGCCGAGAGGGCGAAGGCCATGGTGTAGATGCCCGGCACCGAGTCCGCCACCAGCGGCAGCGCCGCAGCCAGGCAAGTCCGGACCAGGTCGGCGGCCACCATGACCCGTACCGGCTGGAACCGGTCGACGATCACCCCGGCCACCGGGGCCAGTAGCAAAACGGGAGCGATCTCGGCGGCGACTACTCCGGCCACTCCCAAACTGGAGCCGGTGCGCTCGAGCACCAGCAGGCTGAGCGCGACCGTTGCGAAGGCGTCGCCCCAGGCGGAGGCCGTCCGCGCTGCCCAGAGGCGGCGGTAATCGGTGCGGGCGAACACGCGCCGGAGTCCGGCGTCCGGCCGCGCTGCTCGTGGCCGCCTCAGCGGACCTTCTCCAGGCTGGGCATCGGGCAGCAGGCAAGCTGGTGATTTCCGCTGTGCCGGCGTGTTCCTCGCGTCGTCATCGTGATTCACAACCGCCTTTCGCTGTTTGGCGTAGTCTCGGCAACGCTAGAACCTTCACGCTGAGTGAAGGTCAAGTCGGGCGACTCCTAGGGGCGAGCGATGGCTGGGATGCTCCTGACCGTGGGTCAGGCCGCCAAAGCGGCCGGCCTGACCCGCCGGGCAGTCCGGCTCTACGAAGAGCGTGGTCTGATGCGCTCTGCGCCCCGCACCGCTGCCGGCTACCGCGTCTACGACCAGGACGACATCGACACACTGATCTTCATCCGCCGCGCTCGCGCCCTCGACCTTCCCGTCAGCGATATCGGCGCCATCCTGGACGTGCACCGACGTGGTACCACGCCGTGCACGATGGTGGGGGAGCTGGTGGACAGCCGGATCGCTGAGGTTGACCGTGCCATCGCCGAGCTGGAGGCCTTGCGAGCGACGCTGGTCTCCACCCGCTCGCGGATCGTGCCCGCCGGGAGCACGGAGCAGGACGCCGGCGTGTGCCCGGTCATCGAACGCCATGCGCTCGTTGCAGGGTGCACCCGCGACTCCGCCCCTGCACGTGCCGAGCTTGGGGGCACGCTGGCGTCGGGCTGAACTGAACTGGTGCCGCTGGTTCACTCCGGGGCCGCCGACAACCTGGATCCGCTGTACTGTTGCCCCTCGAATTCTGGGCTAGGAGGTCGGCCATGATTCCGACCGTTGGCGATCATTGCCAGCTGCGCCGGGGCCAACGGGTGCTGTTCTGGCCTTGGGGGCAGCTCGACCACAACACCGCGCCGCCCCCTGTTCAGCAGCCTCCTTGCTCAGGTCGACGCCGGTCATCATCACGTCGTGCTCGATTGGCCGAACTTCGATCCTGCGGCTCCGCGGGAGCCGACGACTTCGTTCTGCTGAAGCGGTTCGCCAAGAACGACGGCGCTCGGCTGATCCTGACAGGCATTCGCGGTTCCGTTTCAGCATGACTGGCGCGCGGGACTCATCGGCGTGATCGGGACGAGAGTGAGCCCGGCGTGATGCCGTCGCCGCTCTGGGACTCGGCGCCGACAGAGCCGACGCTTGATCGGCTACGCGGGCCGGAGCTTGCGTTCCTAGGATGCCTGGGCGGTTGCCTGCTCGTCCGGCTGCAGGCCGGCGACCAGGTTGAAGGTCCCGGTCAGCTGGTTGAGGGCGACGAGCGCCGGGATCTCGGTGATCACGCGGTCGCTCCACCCGTGCGCGCGCAGCCGTTCGATGTCCGCATCGCCGATCGACGACGGTTCCGCGAGAACGGCGAGAGCGAAAGCGATCAGCACGGTCTCCCTGGCGTCGGTCGACGTGCCCTGGCGAGCCAGGGCGATGTCGGTCTCGGAGAGACCGAGCGACCGGGCGGCGTCGACGTGGGCCGCCAGGCAGGTGCCGCAGCCGATCCACTCCTGCAGCGCCAGGGAGACCTTCTCGCTCACCTTCCGCGGTGTGGCGGCGCGCTTCATCGCCCGCGAGAAATCCAGATAACCCTGGAGGGTCGCGGGGGAGTGGGCCATGGTGGACACCATTTCCCCCACGTCCCCATGGCGGGCCATGATCCCCTCGAGCAGTTCGGCCGACTTCGGTGGCGCGGCGTCCGGGGGCAGGGCGGCGATGCGTCTCATCTCTACCTCCTCTGCGGTCAGAGTATACCCGTAGGGGGTATATGGCAAGCAAGTTGTCGTCGGCTCAGTAGCCACCTCCGGTGGGCTGTTGGGGAGAGCTTCCGGCTGTGCTGTCACCACCGACGGTGATCGTGGCCGTCATGCCCTGTTGCCGGTGGTTGCCCACCGGGCAGAGGAGCTCGTAGGCGCCTGGTTGCAGTGTGACCGTGAGATCTGCCGACTGTCCTCCGCGGAACGTGGTCGTTCGTTCGTCCAGTCCGCCCGGACCGACGATTTCGAGCGCATGGGTCGTCTGGCCGTCGTTGCGGGCTGTGAACGTGTAGGTGCCGGGCGTGAAGGCGCGCTGCGGCACCCCGACAGCGAACTCGGTCAGTGTCACTGTGACGGATGTGCCTGATGGGGCGCTCAGCGGCTGCCCGGTGGAAGTGCTGGTTCCCGGCGGGTTCGTGCCGCCTCCGCTGCACGCTGCCGCGATCAAGCCGAGTGCGGTCAGTATCACCGCCGGGGCTCCGCGGCGGCACCTTGGCCGAGTCGGGTTGGGCTTGCATCGAGGGTCCGGCATGGGAGTCACCTCCTACGCGACCCGGGCTATCCTACTAGGATTCTTAGTAGCTGTAGGTGGCGAGAGGAGAGCGGATGCCGAAGATGTCGAGCGGGGGGCGCAAGCGCCGCCAGCAGCAACGGACGATGGAGGCGAATCTCCGCCGGGAGATGAGCAAGCCGGGCAAGGTGGCCTATACGGCGGCATACCGCCGCTGGCTCATCGGCCGAGCTTTCGGGTGGGTGCTCATGGCTGTCGGCGTGGTCATGGCGGTCGTGCACATCGGGGCTCACCTCGGCAACTTCTCACTGTTGCCGACCGCCGGGATGCAGGACCTGCTGCTGGGATGGCCCATGGCGGGTCTGTTGTTCACCACGGGGGCGGTGTTCGCCGGCCGGCGGCTGCGTACCTGATCCGGACGCGCGTGAACGGGCTCGGCTACCCCCTCTCTCGCCTCTACTAACCTGCATAGTGATAACGTTCCGGCAACGAACGCCCCCGACCCCGACCGAGAGGCGCATCGTGGCTCGTCATCATGCGCAACGTGTTGTCCGGAACAGCCTGCGAACGAGTGTCCTGCTGGCCGGATTCGCCGCCGGAGCGGCTGTCGCGGCCGCTCAGGCCGCGCCGAACGGAGGCTCCGCGCCCGCCGAGGCGGAAACCCTCACGCCCGCCGGTGTAGGTGGCGGAGGAGCCGGCGCTGCCGACCGTCTCGTCGCCCCGGTTCCCCAGCGCTCGGCCTTGGACGAGGTCGCCCAACTCGACGACGCCGAACAGACCCGCCGTGACAAGGCGGCGCAGGCGGCTCGAGAAGAGGCGGCCAGACAAGAAGCTGCCCAGCAGGAAGCGGCGAGGCAGGAGGCGCTGAGGCAGGAAGAGCTCCGCAACCGCGTGTACCCGCCGGTGACCGGAGTCATCACTTCGAACTACGGCCCCCGATGGGGGACGACCCATTACGGCTTGGACATCGCCAACAAGATCGGCACCCCGATCCGCGCTCCGCTGGCCGGGGTGGTGATCGACGCGGGTCCGGCGAGCGGATTCGGGCTGTGGGTCAAGATCCGCCATGACGACGGAACGATCACGGTCTACGGGCACATCAACAGCTATTCCGTGCGTGAGGGGCAGCGGGTGCAGGGTGGCCAGGTGATCGCCGAGGTGGGCAACCGGGGCATCTCGACGGGACCGCACCTGCACTTCGAAGTGTGGTCGCCGAGTGGCAAGAAGGTGGACCCGCTCGCCTGGTTGCAGGAGCGGGGCGCCGACGTGAGCGGCGGGTAACGGGCCGGTACCGGCCGTCGCCGGATACTCGCCGCCCTTGGCCCTGCGGTCGTTCGGCCCTCGATATCGACGCTGTTCGACCTCGGCAGCGGAAGGTACGCCGCTCCGCCGCGAGGTGACGACACCGAGGCGGCCAGGGCGGCCTGGCGCGAAAGAGCTGGATCGCGTCCGCGCGGACGCGAGGGCGGCTCGTGAGCAGGACGTGGCCCACGCCGGAGGTGCAGGGGTGGCTCCGCGACCTCGGCAGGGCACTGGGATTCGACGTCTGGATCGCCGGCAACGATCGCAGTCGCACTTGCGGCGGGCACGCGGCTCGCCGACGGGTGTCTCGCGGAACTGCCGGTGCGACTCTCGGCCAGCCCCGCCGCTGACGCGATCGCCTTGATCGACGTGCCGTCGCTGCACACCGACGGCGAGGTGGTCGCGGCGTTCGAGGTCGAGCATACGACTTCATCAACACCGGGATCGTGCGGATGCTCGACCTCGCCCTGAGCGCCGATCTGGACGCGGCGCATGGTCTGTACCTCGTCGCTCCCGGCGCGCGGCAGGACGAGATACGTGCGCCGCCGCCCCGCCTTCAGCCGCGTCGCGGATTTCAAGGTCCGCTATTGGACAGGGGCTGCATCCCATCGGGGCCCCTGGCGCGCGATCTGGGCTGACCGCTTGGCCGGTTTACTAAGACATTTAGTATTACTTTTCCCTTTCGGGTTCACGGTGTTTCGGGCCACGACCTCTTGTTGCGGCTCGGTTACGTCCGGCGCATCCGGGTGATCGCCCGTTGACCCATACCCTATGGGGGCATACAGTTTCACTCACTCGAGTGACGTGCATGTACGCAGCGGGGGTACGAGGTTGTCGACGACCTCGCACTGCCACGGTCCCCATGAGTGAGGGAGACGTTATGCGAAGGTCACAGGTCCAGCTGTCCCGGAGAACGATTCTGTCTACCGTTGCGCTCGCGTCCGCGGGTGCCTTGCTCGGATGCTCCAACCGGGCATCAGGCGATGTTCTGGAGAACGTGCGCGGCAGTGGCACGTTGCGGGTGGCGCTGACCCAAGCGAATCCACCGTGGAACTTCGTCGGCGCCAATGGTGCGCCTGCGGGGTACGACGTCGATGTCGCCCACGAGCTGGCCCGCCGCCTCGGAATCGGCAAGGTCGAGTTCGTCCAGGCCAGCTTCCAGACCTTCATCGAAGGGATCAAGGCCGGCCGGTTCGACATGGTGATCTCCGGCCAGACCATCACCGAGGAGCGCAAGCAACAGGTCGACTTCTCGCGGCCCTACGAGGTCAACGGGATCTCGATCTTCGTCCCGGCCTCGAACACCACCATCACCTCATTGGCCGATCTGAGCGGTAAGACCGTCGCGGTCTCGGCCGGAACCACCCAGCACAAGTTCGCCACCGACAAGATCCCGGACGTGCGCGTCAAGACCTACGACAACGCCACGCTCGGTCTCACCGATCTCTCCAGGGGCAATGCCGACGCGATGCTGGTCTCCCGGTTCCAGGGAAGCTACTTGGCGAGCCAGAACGGTCTGGCCGTCAAGCCGGCGGGGCCGTTGCTGGAGGCGGAGGTCAACGGCATCTCCTTCCGCAAGGACTCACCCGCGTTGAAACGCGAGGTCGACCGCGCGATCAACGACATGATCGCCGACGGGACGTTGACGCGCATTTCGCAGCAGTGGCTCGGCGGGCTCGACATGGCGTCCGAGCTCAAGGCGCTGCCCGCCAACTGAGGCCATTGTCCCCTGCGCTCCGTGGAGGAAGTCATGGACCTACTGACAAATGCTTTCCCGATGCTGCTGCGCGGATTCGGGGTCACGATCCTGCTCGGCGTGGCTTCGTTCGTTCTGGGGTCGGTCCTCGGCGCTCTGATCGCTCTGGCCCGGATCTCCCGCATCCGGGTGCTGCGAGCCGTGGCGATCAGCTACGTCTCGGTCTTCCGGGGTACGCCGCTGCTGATCCAGATCATGGTGATCTACTTCGGGCTGCCGCAGCTGGGCGTACAGCTGGAACCCATCCCGTCGGCGATCCTGGCGCTGACGTTGTTCTCGGCCGCGTACCTGAGCGAGAACTTCCGCGGCGGCATCCTCGGTGTCGACAAGGGACAGTGGGAGGCCGCGTCCTCGATCGGCATGCCGTATGGGCGGACCTTCCGCCGGATCGTGTTCCCGCAGGCGATCCGGATCGCGACACCCGCGGTGGGCGGCCGCTTCATCGCCCTGATGAAGGACACCTCCCTGGCCTCGGCCGTGACGGTGGTGGAGCTGACCCGGGTCGCGGAAAGCGTGGGCAACGCGAGTTTCCGCTACATGGAGTCGTTTCTCCTCGCCGGAGCCATGTACTGGCTGATCAACACCGTCCTGTCCGTCGGACAGGGCATGCTGGAAAAGCGGTTGGGAAGGGCCTACTGACCATGAGCGAACCGACCATCGAGATCACCGGCGTCCGCAAGAGGTTCGGCGAGGTTGAGGTGCTCCGCGGAGTCGACCTGTCCGTGGAACGGGGCGAAGTGGTCGTGCTCATGGGCCCCTCCGGCTCGGGCAAGACGACGCTCGTCCGATGTATGAACCTGTTGGAGGAACCGGACGCGGGCCGGGTACGGATCTGCGACTGCGCGTTCGACTGCGGCGCGCCACGGGATCGTTCCGCCCGTCGGCTGGCGCAGCGCGCACGGCGGCGAACCGGAATGGTGTTCCAGCAGTTCAACCTGTTCCCGCACATGACGGCACTGGGCAATGTCATCGAGGGCCCGCGCCAGGTCCGCCGGCTGCCCGCTGCCGAGGCGGTGGCGCTGGGGGAACGGTTGCTGGCCCGGGTCGGGCTGGCGGACAAGCGCGACGAGTACCCGTCACGACTGTCCGGTGGGCAGAAGCAGCGGGTGGCGATCGCGAGGGCTCTGGCCATGGAGCCGGAGGTGGTGCTGTTCGACGAACCCACCTCGGCCCTTGACCCCGAACTGCACGCCGAGGTTCTCGACGTCATCCAGGAGCTGGCCGGGGAGGGGATGACGATGGTGATCGTCACCCACGAAACCCACTTCGCGCGCGAGGTCGCCGACCGGATCGTCTTCATGGACGGAGGCGTCATCGTCGAGGAGGCGGCGCCGGACGTCTTCTTCACCCGGCCGGCCCAGGAACGGGCACGCTCGTTCCTCCGGCTGGTCGAGCACGCCGCGGTCCCGGTGTCGGCGCCTCTGCCGCGGCGTGGTGAGGAGGCGGTATGAGCACGGCCGATTTCGACGTCGAAACAGCCCGGAAGGAGACGCCGGGGTGCGAGACAGTGGTTCACCTCAACAACGCCGGCGCCTCGCTGATGCCGCAACCGGTTCTGGACAGCGTGATCGGGCACCTGCAGCTCGAGGCTCGCATCGGCGGGTACGAGGCGGCCGCCGCGGCCGCGGAGGCCGTGGACGGCGTGTACCAGTCGGCAGCGCGTCTGCTCGGTTGTTCGGCGTCCGAGATCGCGGTCGTCGACAGTGCCACCCGGGCGTGGGACCTGGCGTTCTACTCGATCCCCTTCCGGCGTGGCGACCGCATCCTGACCAGCGAGGCCGAGTACGCCAGCAATTTCATAGCCTACCTGCAGGTGGCCGAGCGGTACGGGGTCCGAATCGACGTCGTGCCCAACGACGAGTCCGGACAGCTGTCCGTCGATCGCCTGCGCGAGATGGTCGACGAGCGGGTGCGCCTGGTGTCGCTGACCCACGTCCCCACCAACGGTGGTCTGGTCAACCCGGCCGTCGAGGTGGGGCGGGTGGCGCGCGAGGCCGGGGTCCTGTACTTGCTGGACGCGTGCCAGTCGGCCGGCCAGCTCCCGCTCGATGTGAATGAGATCGGGTGCGACATGCTGTCGTTGACCGGGCGGAAGTACCTGCGGGGGCCACGGGGAACGGGGCTGCTCCACGTCCGCGGGGAGCGCCTGCCCGAGCTGCGGCCACCGATGCTGGACCTGCACGCCGCGACCTGGGTCAGCCGCACGGGCTACCGGATGCGGGACGACGCGCGCCGGTTCGAGTCCTGGGAATGCAACTACGCGGCGAAGATCGGCCTGGGGACGGCCATCGACTACGCGCTAGGCTGGGGCATCTACGCCATTCGTACCCGCGTCAACGGGCTTGCCGAGGAGCTTCGGCACCGGCTCGCGGAGCTTCCGGGTGTGCGCGTCCGGGACGTCGGGGCTCATCGGTGTGGCATCGTGTCCTGCACCGTCGATGCGATACCGGCGGAGGTGGTGAAAGCGACGATGGCCGAGCGCGGCATCAACGTCAGCGTGTCCCGGGCGCCGTCGACCCGGTGGGACATGGAGGCCAGGGGACTGACGGAAGTCGTCCGGGTCTCGGTGCACTACTACAACACCGTCGATGAAGTCGAGATGTTCTGCCGCGTGCTGGCAGATGCCATCCTCCGGTCAGGCCGATGAGGAGCCACTGCTTGGGGCATCGCCGCGCTTGCCTTCGACGGCATCCGCCAGTTGCTCCGAGGGGGCCGGCGTGGCATGGGAACTCGGCAGGGCCCGCCCGGAGAGCGTGATGTGCCCTTCGGCGTGCAGGCGCTCGATGAGATGCGGGTAGTGCAACTCGAACGCGGGCCGCTCGGACCGGATCCGCGGCAACTCGGTGAAGTTGTGCCGCGGGGGCGGGCAGGTCGTGGCCCATTCCAGCGAGTTGCCGAAGCCCCACGGGTCGTCCACGGTGACCGGTTCGCCGAACCGGTAGCTCTTGGCCACGTTGTAGATGAACGGTAGTACTGACGCGCCCAGGACGAACGCGCCGATCGTGGAGATCGTGTTCAGCAGGGTGAACCCGTCGGTGGCCAGGTAGTCGGCGTAACGACGCGGCATGCCCATCGCCCCGAGCCAGTGCTGAACCAGGAACGTCGTGTGGAACCCGACGAACGTGGTCCAGAAGTGCAGCTTGCCGAGTCGCTCGTCGAGCATCCGCCCGGTCATTTTGGGGAACCAGAAGTACACCCCGGCGAAGGTCGCGAACACGATCGTGCCGAACAGCACGTAGTGGAAGTGCGCCACCACGAAGTAGCTGTCGGTGACCTGGAAGTCCAGGGCCGGTGCGGCGAGGATGATGCCCGTCAGGCCGCCCAGCAGGAACGTCACCATGAACCCGACCGACCACAGCATCGGGGTCTCGAACGAGAGCCGGCCCTTCCACATGGTGCCGATCCAGTTGAAGAACTTGATCCCGGTCGGAACCGCGATCAGGAACGTCAGGAAGGAGAAGAACGGCAGCAGCACGGCGCCGGTGGCGAACATGTGATGAGCCCAGACGGCGACCGACAACGCCGTGATGCCGAGAGTGGCGAACACCATCAGCCGGTATCCGAACAAGGGCTTGCGCGCGAACACAGGCACGATCTCCGTGATGATCCCGAAGAACGGAAGCGCGACGACGTACACCTCGGGATGACCGAAGAACCAGAACAGGTGCTGCCACAGGATCGCCCCGCCGTTCGCCGGATCGAACACGTGCGCGCCGATGAGGCGGTCGGCGAGCAGGCCGAACAGCGCCGCGGTGAGGATCGGGAACGCGATCAGCACCAGGACACTGGTGAACAGGATGTTCCAGGTGAAGATCGGCATCCGCCACATCGTCATCCCCGGGCAGCGCAGGCACACGATGGTGGTCACCATGTTGACGCCGCCGAGGATCGTGCCGAGGCCGGACACGGCAAGGCCCGCGATCCACAGATTACCGCCGATGCCGGGGGAGTAGGTGGCGCTGGAGAGCGGGGCGTACCCGGTCCACCCGAAGTCCGCCGCACCACCTGGCGTGGCGAACGACGCCAGCACGATGGTTCCCCCGAAGAGGAACAGCCAGTAGGAGAAGGCGTTCAGGCGGGGGAACGCCACGTCGGGCGAGCCGATCTGCAGTGGCACGACCAGGTTGGCGAAGGCGAACAGGTTCGGTGTCGCGTAGAGCAGCAGCATGATCGTGCCGTGCATCGTGAACATCTGGTTGTACTGCTCGCTGGACAGGAACTGCAAGCCGGGGCGCCCGAGTTCGGCGCGCATCAGCAGGGCCAGAGCTCCCCCGACCAGGAAGAACCCGAACGAGGTGACCAGGTACATCGCGCCGATGACCTTGTGGTCCGTCGTGCGGAACAAGCTCAACAGCACAGCACCCCGCGGCCCCGGCGGACGCACCCGGCGGGGGACCGGACGGGGCGCGATCCCGGTCTGTGGTTTCGTCATACGGCACCTCCGCCACACCGGCGGTACTACTAGACGTGATAGTAGTCACAGGCGAGGTGTGGCGCGAGTCGACGGCCGCGCCCGACGGGCCGCGCGGTGGGGCGGCTGGGAGTCAGGACCGAACGAGCCTGGCGATGGCGTCCGAGGCTTCCTGGACCTTCTCCTCCGCTTCCTTGCCACCGGCCGCGGCGGCGTTCACCACGCAGGTGGCGAGATGTTCGTCGAGGAGCTCCAGCGAGAATGCCTGCAGGGCCTTCGTCGCCGCGGAGACCTGTGTCAGGATGTCGATGCAGTACTTGCCGTCTTCGACCATGCGCTGCAGCCCGCGGATCTGTCCCTCGATCCGCCGGAGTCGCTTGAGGTGACTGTCCTTGTCGCCGCGGTCACTCGCCATCGGTTCACCTGCCCGCTCGTGCTTCCCCGCCCTCGATCATACCCGAAAGGGGTATCGGAACGGTCTATTGAAGACCGATCGGGCAGGCCGCGATCGCGGCGGCCAGGAGCAACGCCGCGCCGGTGACGAACGGCAACGTGGTCGCGGCGAGTCCCATTGCGCCGCAGGTCAGTGCTCGACGTGCGCTCCCGGAACCGTTCCACCTGTCCAGTCGTGCGAGCCGGAGTGCGACGGCCTCTCCGGCCATCGCCAGGGCGCCGTCCGGGACGCCGTGCCCCGCCACGCCCAGGAGCGCGACGCGGACCGCGGTCGGTCCATGCCGTCGCGCCGCTGCTTCGTCCGCCGACAGCTCGACGAGGTCGCGGATCGTGGCGGGCGCTTGCCGGAACAGGGGGAGGAACGGCACCGTCCGGCGCAGGACCTCCGCGATACCGACGAGGAGGTGGTGCCGGCCGCGCAGATGGGCCTGCTCGTGTGCGAGGACCGCCGCCGCGCACGCTGCCGGGAGGTGCCGAGTCAGACCGTCCGTGGCCACGATGACGCCGGGACGGCCCGCGATGCTGAACGCCATCGGCTCGTCGTGCGCCAACCACAGCGTAGGGGGCTTGCCCGTGTCCGGGCGGCCGGCGAGCCTGAGGAGGTCCAGATGATGCCGTCGGGCACGTCGGACCCGGCGGATCTCGCCCACGCTGACAACCACCAGGCGGATCGCTCCGGCGAGCAACAGGACCGCGCTCAGTGCGCCACCCAGTTCCTCGAGTTTGGGGGACGTGCCGTGTTGCAGTGCCGTCCAGCATCCGGTCAGCGCGCTGGCCAGCGATCCTGCTGCGCCGTGCTCGGGGACGAACAGCAGCAGGATCCCGACGGTGCCCGCCAGCAGCACGCCGCCCATCGACAGCAGCCAGGCGCTGATGAGCGCCCTGGGGTCCCGTTGTTGCAGATCGGCGCGGCTGAGCCCCCATGGCGCCAGCCAGCCGGCGACGACAGCGCCGAGCAGGAGTGCGATCGCGACGATCATCGGCGATCCTTGCGGCGGAGAGCGGCACGCAGTACGGCGGCCTCTTCCTCCGATGCCGACTTGGCGAACCGAAGCAGCGCCGCTTCCGGGTTGCCTGATTCGGCCAGCACTTCCCGCAGCGCCCGCGCGGCGGCTTCCTCGCGGGCGAGCGCCGGCCGGTAGAGGTAGGCCTTACCGTGCAGTTCGCGCTGAACCCATCCCTTGCGGTGCAGGTGGTCCAGCACGGTCATGACAGTCGTGTAGGCCAGCCGTTTCCCGGTGTCCAGCAGCTGCAGGACGTCTCGGACCTTCGCCGGCTCATCCGTGCGCCAGAGGACCTCCATGACCGCGGCCTCCAGCTCGCCGAGTCCGAACATCGCACCTCCCGCGCTAGCCTACTATTGCAAATAGTAACCGTTCGTCGGGTTCCCGCCTACCGGCTCGAAGGAGAAGCGACATGTCAGGGTCGGTCACGGTGCTGGCAGCCATTCCCAGCCCGCCGCAGGGTGTGTGGCAGATCGGCCCTGTTCCGCTCCGCGCCTACGCCTTGTGCATCATCGCCGGCATCGTGGTGGCGATCTGGTGGGGAAACCGGAGGTACGCGGCCCGTGGCGGGCGGCCGGGGACCGTCACGGACGTCGCGGTGTTCGCGGTGCCCTTCGGGATCATCGGTGGTCGCATCTACCACGTCGCGACTGATTACTGGCGGTACTTCGGGCCGGGCAAGAACCCGTGGGACGCGCTGAGGATTTGGGATGGCGGGCTCGGCATATGGGGTGCGATCGCGTTCGGTGCGCTGGGTGCCTGGATCGGGTGCCGCCGCGCGGGGGTGTCGCTACCGCCGTTCGCCGACGCGGTGGCGCCCGGCATCGCGGTGGCGCAGGCGGTCGGGCGCCTGGGGAACTACTTCAACCAGGAGGTGTACGGCCGGCCGACGTCCCTGCCGTGGGGGCTGGAGATCTACCGCCGGATCGACCCGGCGACCGGGCGGGAGGACAACCTCGGCGGTGTCGCCGTCGACGGCAACCCCGTCGCGGTCGTGCAGCCGACGTTCCTCTACGAGATGCTCTGGATCGCCGTGGTCGTGGCGCTGCTGGTGTGGGCCGACCGGCGGTGGCGGCTCGGGCATGGGCGGGTCTTCGCTCTCTACGTCGCGGGCTACACGCTGGGCCGGTTCGGGATCGAACTTCTGCGCGACGACGCTGCTACGCAGGTCTTCGGCCTGCGCATCAACACGATCGTCTCGGCGGTCGTCTTCGCCGGCGCAGTCGGCTACTTCGTGGTCGCGCGACGCAAGGGCGACAGGGAGACTTTCGAATCCGGTGCTGTCAGCCGGGAGGACGCAGCCCCGCGAGCGTGACCGTCACCAGGCGTTCCACCGCATCCGGGTTCGGCAGGCCGGCGGACGCGGACAGCGCGTGCAGGCAGTACGCGGTGAGCTCGTCCGGGCCGATGTCGCCGCGGACGACGCCGGCTGTGGCGCCCTCCTGAAGGAGGTCCCGGATCATCGCGTGCAGCTGCTGCCGTGCCTGCGCGACCTGTTCGTCCCGGTGCAGGAACGCGGCGAGTTCGGTGTCGTGATGCCTGCCGGTGTGGTGCGACACGAGGGCGTAGGCCCGGAGCACCGCCTCGAGTCGCGCGGCTGGGCCCTCCGCCCCCTCGCGCGCCCGGGTGAGGTGGTCGAGGTGAGCGGCGATCTGATGCTCGTGCCAGGCGCGCAGGATCGTCTCGACGTCAGGGAAGTACTTGTAGAGCGTGGCCCGTCCGATGCCGGCCTTCTCGGCCACGCGCGACATCGTCACCGCTCGCAGGCCCTGTTCGGCCACGAGTGACGCCGCCGCTTCCATCGTCGCGGCGCGCACCTCCCGGCGGTGCGCGTCGATCGTGTCGTTCCACAACTTCGGCACGGTAACTACGATACGCATTCGCCATAGCGCGACAGTCGCGTATTGACTATAGACAGCGTGTCTCGATAAATTCCTCGCATGGTGACTGTCCACGGGCGGGTCGACACCGATCGCCCGGCCCGCTATCTCGTCCAGCTCTGCCATCACGCCGACCAGGTTGGCCGCAGGGGGCTCCACAGGCCGCTCGGGCATGACCGGGGGTGGCTGCCGGAGATGCCGGACGACCTGCGCGCGGAATGGTCCGACACCGCCGGAATCATCACTTTTCAGCCCTGGGGCCGGTGTGACGTCGAGGTGGTCGAAGGTGCGTTGGTCCTGCGTGTCGAAGGGCCCGACGAAGACAGCGTGGACCGGATCCAGGGGGTGATCGACCGGAACATCGGGCGCTTCGGGAGACGGGAGCAGCTCGCCGTGCGGTGGCGCGACCCGCTCCCATCGACGGACCCTGCGCCGCAGGCAAGTGAGGTGCGCACCGGTGAGCATCGGCGCCGGCGGGGGAGATTCCTCGCCGCTGCAGGGGTGCTGGGTGTCGTGCTGGTCGTGGCGGCGCACGTGGTCATGGCCGGTGCGGCTGCCGTCGTCACCCGCTGGCTGGGCTGGACGGCGCTCGGGGTCGCGGTGGTTCCGGTCCTGATCGCCGGTGCTCACCTGTTGCTGCCCGGTGTCGCGTTCGGCTTGCGTCGTTTCCTTGGCCGCCGGCGAGGCGGGGCGCCCACCGGCTCGGACCCTGACGCGGACGGCCGGTCATGATCGCGAGGTGGCGGGAGCCTGGCCGGGCTCAGCCGACTGGCTGCGGGAGCGCCGTGTGCACGTGCACGTCGTTCTTCGCGCGTTGAGCCGCCCAGTCTTCCAGAGTCACCTGTGCCGCCTGGTCGAGGTGGCGCAGGCCGGTGAGGTCCAGATGCACCGAAGAGGCGTGGGGGACCCCTTCGAGCGCGCGCAGGATCTGGGGCAGCCGCAGGAAGGTGCCGTTGCCCGCGACCTGCACGTGGACCCCGCCATCGCCGGTGTCTCGCCAATGGACGGTCACATGGGACAACCGCCACGCCGCCAGCCCGATCGACAGGGCCAGTCCGGCCAGCACGCCGGTGAGCATGTCCGCGGCCGCGATGGTGACGGCGGTGATCACAGTGATCGCCGCCTCCGCCCGATCGAGACGTGCGGCGCGCGCGAGCTTGACGGGGTCGAGGAGCTTCCAGCCCGCGTGCACCAGGAGTGCGGCCAGCGCGGGCATCGGGATCAGGGCCAGAACGCCGGGCAGTGCGACGGCGAAGAGGAGCAGCCACACCCCGTGCAGCAAGGTCGATGCCTTCGTTCGCGCTCCGGCCCGCACGTTGGCCGAACTGCGCACGATGACCGCAGTCATCGGCAAGGCGCCGAGGAACCCGCTGACCAGGTTTCCGGTCCCCTGGGCGACCAGCTCGGCGTTGTACCGGGTCGGGGGGGGCCGTCGTGCATGCGGTCGACCGCGGCCGCGCTGAACATGCTCTCCGCCGAGGCCACCAGTGCGAAGGTGAGAATCGTGCCGAGGACGGCGGGGTCGGCCAGCAGCCCGAGCCGCTCCGGTCCCGGCGGATCGAGTGCCGCCACGACCGATCCCACCTCGACTGTGGCGACCCCGAGGGGGAGGATCGCGGCCAGTGCCGCGGCGACGGCCACCGCCACCAGAGGGGCCGGCACGGCGCGCCACCGAGCGGGGAGACGGTCCCAGGCCAGGATGATGGTGAGGGTGAGCACCCCGAGGCCGGGCGCCCAGCTGCTGCCCACACCGGCGAACAGTCCAGGAAGGTGGGTGAGCTTGCCGAGCGTGTCCCCGGGTGCCCGGTGCCCGAACATCGGATACAGCTGGCCGAGGATGAGGACGAGGCCGATCCCGGCAAGCATGCCCTGCACGACGGACGGTGAGATCGCCTGGAACCACGTGCCGAGCCGGACCAGGCCGAGCAGGATCTGAAGCAGGCCCGCGCCGGCGACGAGGACGCCGAGTGCGGCCAGTCCGTGTTCGGCGACGGCTTCGGTGACCAGGACGGTGAGCCCGGCGGCGGGGCCGCTCACCTGCAAGCTGCTCCCGGGCATGGCGCCGGCGACGAGACCGCCGATGATTCCGGTGATGATGCCCAGTTCGGCCGGGACGCCGGAGGCCACTGCGACACCGACGCACAGGGGCACCGCGACGAGGAACACGACGAGGGAGGCCCGGAAGTCCGGAACGAGGCGGCGCAAGCGGCCGGGGAGAGTCAGACCTTCAGCGGCGGTGTCAGGAGTCTTTGCCATGGTGGCGTACCGTCCTTTCACTGTTCACCGGACGGCGACCGGGTCGCTTTCGCTGTCGCCGATCGCAGGGCAGCAGGCAGCGGACGTCCGTTGTGGACGGCCAGGCTCGGTGTCGGGGTCGAAGCCTCGGCAGGAGAAACGTGACTGCGCGAAACTGTGCGCCGGATCACGGAAGCGGATGGTGGCACGGACGGGCATCCTCTCGCGGGAAGCGGGTGTCCGCGCGAAACACACGACGTCAAGGACGTGGCCGCACGGCGCTCTGCACAACGCGCCGTCGCGTGATCTACTAAGGAAGATAGTATAAAGTCGGTCGCGGCACAACGTATCGGGAAGAAGGTGCGGATGCCGATTCGTCATCGCCAGGGCCGGTGCCGGTGAGTGTCGTCGCTCAATCCTCCGCGGCGGATGTCGTCCGTCCACGGCCGCGTCAGGTTCTGTGGCGCTCGCTGCTCGCCGCGGCATCCGGCGCGCTGCTGTATCTCAGCTTCGCTCCTCGCCCACTCTGGTGGTTGGCGCCGGTCGCGTTCGCCGGGCTCGGTCTGACCCTGCACGGGCGGCGGTTCCGGGCGGGCTGTGGATACGGGTTCCTCTTCGGTCTCGCGTTGTTCCTGCCGTTGCTCTCGTGGCTGCTGGACTTCCTGGGCGCGGACTTCGGACCGTGGCCGTGGTTGGCGTTGTCGGCGACTCTGGCGCTCTACCTCGCGATCGTGGGCGGCCTGGTCACCCTTGTCCAGGGGCTGCCCGCCGCGCCGGTGTGGAGCGCGGTGATCGTGATCGCGGCCGAGACGCCGAGGGCGTGGTTCCCCCTCGGCGGGTTTCCCTGGGGTCGTGTGGCATTCACCCAGCCTGAGGGTGTGTTCCTGTCCCTGGCCTCGGTCGGGGGCGCGCCGTTGGTGGGCTTCGCCGTGGTGTTGTGCGGCTTCGGAGCGAGTGCCCTGGTGGCAAGGCGGCGAAGGGAAGGCTGGTTTCGTCCGCTGCTCGGACCGGTGGCGGCAGTGCTCGTTCCGGTTGTCGCCGGCCTGTCGGTCTGGACCACGGTCGGTACGGAGGCGCAAACCGGGACCCGGACGGTCGCGGTGGTTCAGGGCAGCGCCCCGGACATCGGTCTTGCCCTGCAAGGGCAGCGCGGCCTGCTGAGGGAGAACCACCTGGCGGAGACCCGGCGGCTCCGGGCAGAGGTCGATGCCGGCCGGATCCGCAAACCCGACCTCCTGGTATGGCCGGAATCGGCGGCCAGTATGCCGTCCGACCGGGAGCGACTGGACGCCATGGTCGACGAGTTCGGCACCAGTGCGCTCGTCGGAGCGCTCGAGCGCTTGCCGGACGGACGGGTGCGTAACGTGGTGATCGCCTGGGAACCGGGATCAGGTGCAGGCGAGCGCTACGCGAAACAGCAGTTGGTGCCGTTCGGCGAATACATCCCCGCCCGCGCGATCGCCCGGCTGGTCACGCCGTTCGCCGACGACAGCGACGACGTGGTCCCGGGAGACGGGCGCCCCGCTGCCCTTCAGGTCACCGGGATCAGCGTCGGTGCCGCGGTGTGCTACGAGGTGGCTTACGACTACGCGAGCCGCGACGCGGTCCGGGCCGGTGCACAGTTGCTCACCGTGCCGACGAACAACGCGTGGTACGGGCGCAGCGAGATGAGCTACCAACAGCTCGCGATGGCCCGCTTGCGTGCGGTGGAGCACGGACGCTCCGTGGTGGTCGCGGCGATCAGCGGTGTCAGCGCGGTCATCCGGCCCGACGGCACTGTGGTCGGCGCGACCGAGCTGTTCACTCCGGCCTCCGTCGTCGAGGAGGTGCCCTTGCGAAGCGAGATGACCCTCTCCGACCGGCTGGGCGCGTGGCCGGAGTACTCGATGCTCGGGGCGGCCGTGGCGGCTGTGCTGACCGGGCTGCTCCGTCATCGCCAGCGGGTGGTCATCAGCAGGCCAGGCAGCATCAAGCCGAAGCCGACCAGGTAACCGAAGGCGCCCAGGTCTCGCATGATCGGGATCTCCGGCCCTGCAAGGTAGAGCACCACCATCCAGGCCAGCGCCAGGAACAGCAGTCCGAACATCACGATGAGGTAGGTCAGGGACGTCTTCCCCGGCGCGCGGACTGCTGCGCGCTGCGGGGGCGGGGTGTAGGCGGTCTTCTTCCGCACCCTCGACCTTGGCATTGGCGGGCTCCTGTCTACTAGAAACACTAGTACTATGGATGCTAGTAGATGTTCTTGGAGGGGAGCTGTTTCTTGGGGAAGAAGGCACGCAAGCAGGGAGCACGAACGACCGTGGAGAAGCCGCCCGCGAGGGCCGTTGGCGGTGTTCCCGCGGCTCTAGCCGGCTCGCGGCCCGCCTCACCGGCCGGCCTGCCGGGCAGGCCTGCTGCCGTCAGGGAAGCGAAGAAGGGTGGCGGCTCCACTGTGTTGGCCGAGGAACAGCACATGGAACCGGTCGGCTGTCTCGAGCGTGGGCTGGCTGAGACGGAGCCGCAAGGGCTGGCCGTGACGTACTGGTTCGACGCGCCGGCCACCGGGCACCCTTATCCGCTCGATGTCCGGTTCACCGGCACGCGAACCGGGGTGGCGGGCAGGCCGGAGCAGCGCGACCGGTTCGAGGTCGTCGAGCACCTCGCACGTGTTGTTCCCGGCAGTGGCCGGATCGCGCTCACTTCCCGCGTCCAGGGGATCAACCCGGGGACCTGGCGGGTCACGGCTACACCCGTGTCCGGCCGGGATGCGGGAACGCCCGCCTCCGTCCTTGCTCGGTTGCCTCGCCGGGTCATCACGACCACCACCCGGTTCGGCGTGCTCGCGCACGGACCGTCGGTCCGGCTGATCTCCTGGCCGTTGCTGGTCGGTCTCGGTGCGGTGGTCGCCATCGTGCTGCAGGCGATCCTCGCGGCACGAGTGGGCATCGCGGTGGGGGACGTGCTGGCGCTGTCCGCCCTCGGGTGTGCGCTCGGGTTCGTGGGCGGCAAGGTGTGGTATCTGGTGCTGCACCACAAGCCCCTGCGCAACTTCCTCACGGCCGGCGCCTGCATCCAGGGATTCCTGCTGGTGGCGCTCGCCGTTGTGGTGATCGGGGCAGCCGTTCTGGGATTGCCTCCCGGTGTTCTCCTCGACGTGACCACCCCGGGGATCTTCCTCGGGATGGCGGTCGGCCGGCCTGGGTGCTTCCTCACCGGGTGCTGCGCAGGGCGCCCGACCAGCTCGCGATGGGGGTTGTGGTCCTCGGATCGGCGCCTGGCCACTCGGAGGTTCCCCGTCCAGCTCGTCGAGGCCGCCGTTGCGCTTCTGATCGGGATCACGACGCTCGCCCTCGTGCTGGCTGTCCGCACGCCGGTGCCCGGCGCCGTCTTCGCCGGTGCGATCGCCGCGTACACCTTCGCGCGGCAGCTGCTGTTCCCGCTTCGCACGGAGTCGCGCACCCGCACTGGCCGAACGGTGACGATGGTGATCTGCGGCCTCGTGCTCGCCGGTTCGCTCGTCGTCTCGTTGGCCGCCTAAACGTCTCGCGGAGCGCTCCACCCCGCTTGTCCGTTGGAGGCCGCGTGGTCTGCCTTGATCGCCTTCAGCAGGCGCACCACCGGTGCGAGCTCCTCGATTTCCCGGCGGCAGGGTGCGCACATCCCGGCGTGCCGGTCGTACTCGGCGTGCTCTTGCGGGTCGAGGATGCCGAGTAGGTAGCCGGCCGCTGTGGTCGTGAGCGGGCACTTTCGCGCCACGGGTCCTCCCGCCGAGCGTCGCGGCGTACTACGAACATTCATAGTAGGACAGAGTCCGGTGTCGCGGTAGCCGTCACTGACCCGGGGCGGGCTGAACCGACCCCTCCGTGCGGGACTGCGGCTGGCGCCCGGCCAGCATGTCGTCCAGAATCCGGCCGAGCAGCGGTGCGTCCGTCTCGCCGGTGATCTTGGCGACGATCGTGCCGGAGCGGTCGATGAAGAACGTCTCGGGTATCCCGAAGACGCCGAAGTCCATCGCGGTGCGGGACTCCGGGTCGGTGACGTACTGGTACTCCCGGCCGCGCCCCAGTTCATTGAGGAAGTCGACGGCGGGCCGGCGCTGGTCCTGGTAACTGATCCCGACGAAGGTGACCCCCGCCTCGGCGTAGGTGTCGGCCGCGGCGGTGAGGACCGGTTGCTCGGACCGGCACGGAACGCACCACGAGGCCCAGAAGTTCACCACGACGATGCGCCCGCGCAGCGAGGAGAGCGCCAGCTCACCGTCGCGTTCGAGGTAGGGCAGTGTGAAGTCCGGGGCGGGCTTGCCGACCAGCGGTGTGTCGACCAGGGTCGGGTCCTTGCCCAGCCCGGTGCCCAGGATCGCGCCCACCGCGATCGTGACGACGGCGACGGCCAGCGCGGCCCAGCGCAGCCACCGCATCGTCGAGGTGCGGGGGTCGTCGGTATCCGCCGGAGTGCTCATCGGCCTGCCTTTCCGAGTTCCCGTCGCGCGGTGTCGGCCAGCGCGGCGATGTCCTGCTGGGCGGACGCGCTCAACCCCGGGCGCTGCCGAAGCTGGTCGAGCGTGCGCAGGGCTGCTTCGGGGTCGTTGCGCTGGAACAGTTCGACGTTCGCCTGGATCCACAGTGCGGTCGCCGCGGCGTCGGCGTCCGCGGGCAGCGAGGGCGTCGCCGCCGGCATGGGCATGGGCATCGGCGTGGGGGAGTTGGTCTGCATGACCTCGTTGCCGGTGACAAACCCGTTCTGCGGGCGTTGTTGCACCGAATCGGGCAGGACGATCAGCGCGGCGACGGCCGCGAGCAGCACGGTGCCCAGGTAGGCCAGCGCTCGGGTTCGGGTTCCGCGGCTGCCGGGCCCGCTCCTCTGTGGCCGATTGCGCAGCTCGTCGAGGCGAGCCATCGCGTCGATCGCGGCGCGTTCGTACTCCGAGCGGAGCAGTTGGGCGGGGCCGGGCGGGATCTCACCCGCTCGGACCTGCTCGTCCAGCGCGACGAGGTCGCGCACCGCCTGCTCGCGCTCCTCCTCGGCCTGTTCGCGTTCACGGCTCACAACAGATCCTCGCGACGGTACTTCCCGCGCGCATCCGCCACGGCATGCGAGACCTGCTGCCGTTGCTCCTCGGACAGGAACGGCGCGGGCTGGTGTCGCCGACGCAGCGCGAGCACCGCGACACCGACGAGCCCGCCGAGCACTCCAAGAGCCGGCAGCAGCCACAGCAACAGGGTGCGGCCGCGCGCGGGCGGGTCGAGCAACACCCAGTCGCCGTAGCGAGCCCGGAAGTAGTCGACGACCTCTTCGTCGCTACGGCCGGCCGTGACCTGCTCCTGCACGGCCTGACGCATCGCGGTGGCGGTCTCCGACGGCGATTCCGCGATCGAGACGCTCTTGCAGACCGGGCAGCGCAGGCGCTGCTCGAGTTGGTAGGCGCGATCGCCCGCGGTGTCGGGCGCGGTCAGCAGCTGAGCCACCACCACACCGAGCAGGCTCAGGACGCCGGCCAGGAAGGCGATGCTGATGAGCTTTCTACGCACTTGCGGCCGCCTCCTCCGCGGGGGAGCGGTCTCCGGCTTCCGGGCGGCGACGCCGATCCGTCAGCGCCCACAGCCCGCCGGCGGCCATGAGGAAACCGCCTGCCCACAGCCAGGACATCAGGGGGTAGCGGTAGAAGTTGACCGTGATCGTGTCCGGGGCCAGCTGGGCCAGCGCCACGTAGATGTCGCGGCCCGCGGTGCTCCAGACGCTCGGGATGCCGACGGCTTGGGGCTGGTTGGTGAAGGACTCCAGCTTCGGTGTGGCGGTCCAGGCGAGCTCCCCGCCCGAGTGGAAGAACAGGTGCGCGTCCCGCTGGACGCGGTCCGGCTCGGTGTGCTGCTCGGCGCGGTCGAACGTGACGGTGTAGCCGCCGAACTCAGTGCTACCCCCGGGCTCGAGGGTGACGGTCGTCCGAGTCGCCGTGGCTCCGGCGACCGCGATCGCCACCGCCACCACCGCGACCCCGATGTGGGCGAGCTGGCCACCCCAGTAGGCCCGCTGCCCGCTGATCAGCCGCCACAGCCCGGACGGCCGCCGGTTCGGTGCGGTCACGAGCAGGTGCCGGACGGCGGCGGCGACGATGGTGATCGCCAGGAAGACCACGACGACGACCCCGACCGAACGGATTCCCGAGAGCGTGACCGTCGCAGCGGCGGCGCTGCCAGCCAGGAGTGGCCATCGCAACCTGGTCCACATCAGAGCCGGAGTGGCCCATCGATAGGGCGTGAACGGCCCGGCCCCCATCGCCAGCAGGAGCGCGAAGGACAGGGGAACAGCCATCCGGTCGAAGAACGGGCGCCCGACTGAGACCTGGTTTCCGGTGAAGGCCTCGACGAAGATCGGGTAGACCGTCCCGAGCAGGACGACGAAAGCGAACAGGCACAACAGGAGGTTGTTGAGCAGGAACAGTCCCTCCCGGCTGGCCAGCCGTAGCGACCGGGTCCGGTTCGCGACGGCCTCGCCGCGCACGGCGAACAGGGTGAACCCGCCGACCAGTACCACGATGAAGAAACCCAGCAGGGCCGGACCGACCCCGGACTGGGTGAACGAGTGCACCGAGGCGACCACCGACGAACGGGTCAGGAAGGTGCCCAGGATGGTCAGCCCGAACGTGGCGAGGGCCAGGACGAAGTTCCACGCCTGCAGCATCCCGCGCTTGACCTGGACCACGGCGGAATGGATGAACGCGGTCGCGACGAGCCAGGGGATGAACGCGGCGTTCTCGACGGGGTCCCAGGCCCAGTAGCCGCCCCAACCGAGCACCTCGTATGACCACCACGCGCCCACCACCAGCCCGGCGGTGAGGAAGCTCCACGCCACCAGGTTCGCGCGCCGGGTGCGCACCAGCCAGTCGACGCCCGCCCGCCGGATCACCAGAGCGGACATGGCGTAGGCGAAGGAGACCGTGAACCCGACGAATCCGAGGTAGAGCAGGGGCGGGTGGATCGCGACCATGATGTCGTTGCGCAGCAGCGGGTTCGGTCCCGGTCCGTCGGCGGGCGGGTCGGGCAGGATCTCGAACGGGTTGGCCACCGTCGTGATCAGGCCGAAGAAGAACGCGGCCACCAGGCCCATGAAACCCAGTGCGCCGGTGCCCAGCCGGTCGGTGGTGTCGGTGATCTTTCGTGCGGCGAACAGGATGTATCCGGCGAGGATCACGGCCCACAGGACGATGCTGCCGTCCAGCGCCGACCAGGCGCTGGTGATCGTGTACAGCAGTGGCGTGGCGCGCGAGTGGGTCTCGGCGACGTACGACATCGTGAAGTCGTCGGTCAACAGCGCTGTTTCCAGCGCGAGCATCGACAGTGCCGCACCCACGGCCATCATCGACGTGGCGGCCCGCAGCTGGCTCACCCGGACCTTGTCGGGGTGCCGCTGGGCCCGGAACCCGTAGAGAGCGAGCACGAGGGACGCGGCCAGACCGAGGAGCGCGCCGGCCCAGCCCGCGGCGGGGAGGGCGTACTTCATCGCGGGTCACCGCCACTGGGTACCGGGGACGTCGACGGCGCGGGTGGCCGGTAGTTCTCGTCGTGCTTGACGATCATGGTGTCGGAGACGAACTCCTGGCCCCGCCAGGCACCCTCCACGACCACACCGATCCCGGGCTGGAAGAGCTGGGCGACCGGGCCGGTGTGCAGCACCGTGATGGCGGGGCTGTCGGGCGTGGTGTCGGAGGCGACGACGAACTCCAGTCCACCGGGTATGCGCTGCTCGCTACCCGGGCGGACGAACCCGCCGAGCTGGAAGCGCCGCCCGTCCGGGTAGTCGCCGTGCTTGGCGATCGCCTCCCCCGGGGTCAGGTAGTAGACGAGGTTGCCGTTGAGGTTGCCGAACAGCAGGACGCCGACGAGGACGGCCACGATGCCTATCCCCGACACGGCGAGCAGGCGGTAACGCTTCACCGGTGCCGCTCCCGTTCCCGCCGGATCGCGGCGGAGTGCAGGATCAGCTTGATCGTGTAACCCGCCAGGGAGCCGAAGGCGATCAGGAACCCGACCACCACCCAGGCCCATTCGGACATCGTTCACCGGCCTTCCAGCCGGGGAGCGCGGACGGCTCCGCCGGCGAGTTCACGGTCCTCCGCCGCGCGGGACGCGGCGAGATCCTCTTCGAGCACCGACAACCGGATGCGGGCGCGCAGCAGCATCGCCGCGACGGCGGTGAAGGCCGCGACGTTGAGCAGGAGCACCAGCAACATCCGGTGGTCGATCGTGGGGTCCCCCGGTTTGAGCACCGTGGGTGGCTGGTGCAGGGCGCGCCACCACACGACGGACATGTGGACGATCGGCACCTGCACCAGGGCCACGATCCCGAGCACGGCCGAGCGGCGCGCGCGCACCACCGGGTCCAGCGTGCCGCGGCGCAAGGCGAGGTAGCCGAGGTAGACGAAGAACATCAGCGCCGTGGTCACCAGGCGCGGATCCCAGGTCCACCACACCCCCCACACCGGCTTTCCCCACCACGAGCCGAGCACGATGGTCAGGCCGGTGAACAGCACACCCAGTTCCGCGCTCGCGGCCGCCGCCCGGTCCAACCGGTCCCCGCGGCGCCACAGCCACAGTCCGCTCAGCACGCCGGTCAGGGCGAAGCACAGGTACGCGACCCACGCCGTCGGCACGTGCACGTACATCAACCGCTGGTACTCGCCCTGGATGCGGTCCGGTGGCGCGACGACCGCGCCGACCAGTCCGGCCGCCACCAGGATCCCGGTCGCGACGGGCAGACGACGTCCGAGCAGGCTCATGCGCTTTCCTCCACAGCGTTCGCACTCAGCAGCAGCGCCAGCCACCCGATCGCCGACGTCGTGATCTGCACCAGCAGCCACAGCCACGGCGTGCGCCCGTAAGCCACGGCCTGCAAGGTCTCGGTGGCCCCCAGGAGCAGGGGGAGCGCCAGCGGGCAGACCAGGACGGGACCGAGGCTGCTGCGGCCGGCGAAGCCGTGCACCAGCGTCCCGGCGAGGGTGCCAAGTGCGGCCAGGCCCGCGGCCGTGAGCAGCATGACCACCGGCAACCACGTCCAACCGGTGAGGTCAGGCTGGTAGAGGGCGATCGCGACCGGCAGCAACAGGGTTTCGAACAGCAGCAGCACGACCGCGCTCGCGGCGGCCCGGCCGGCGGCGCGCGCCGCCGCGGGCACCCCGGCCAGGCGCAGCATCGCCAGGTGGCCCGACGAGTCGCTCGCTGTCTGGCGCAGTGTCACCAGCACGCCGAACAACAGCACGACCACCCAGTACATCCCCATGCCGATCCCGGCGAGCAGGGGACGGTCGGGGCCCACGGCCATCGGCACCAGCAACAACGCCACGGCGCCGAACGGGGTGATGATCCACAGAACTTCGCCACCCCGGGCTTCGATCCGCAGTTCGGCCCTGGCCACTTCGCGTGCCTGGCGCAGCGGACTGGGCGCCAGCGCCGTCACCACCGCGGACCCCCCGCCACCATTCCGGACCCGACGGGAACGAGTCGCCCGGCGTCGAGTTCCAGAAGCCGGTCGGCAAGCGATTCCAGTCGCGGCGAATCGTGCGACACGATCACGACGCCCCCGTCCCGGGCGCGGACCCTCTGCACCACGAGGTCCACCAGCCCGAACGACGACCGGTCGAGGGCCGCGTGGGGCTCGTCGAGCAACAGCAGGGACGGCTCCGTCACCAGGATCCGGGCGAGATCCGCGCGGCGGCGCATCCCCTGGGAACACTGCTCGGCGCGCCGTCCGGCCGCACGCGTGAGACCGGCGACGTCGAGTGCCTCCCTCGCCTGCTCCTCCGGGCGCCCGGTCAGCACGGCCAGGTACCGCAGGTTCTCCAACAGGGTCAGCCGCGGGTGCAGACCGGATTCGTGGCCCACCAGGCCGATCGACGGCCGTACTCCGTGGACGGCGGCAGAGTTGAGTCGCGCGCCCAGCACCGCACCACCGCCGGTGGTCGGCGGTAGCAGAGTGGAGAGCACTCTGAGGAGAGTGCTCTTGCCAGAACCGTTGGGGCCCAGGATCCCGACCACCTCGCCGGCGCCCACGACGAGGTCGAGACCTCGCAGGACCGGCGTGCGACCGAGGTCGACGCCCAGCTCCGCGACGGTGACCACCGCCTCCAAGCCACCTACTATCATCACTCGTAGACTACAAGCCCGGTGCGAGTGGCGGTCATGCCCCCGTCCAGCCCGGCTTCCGAACGAGCAGACAGGTTTGTCGAGTGGAGTTGTACGCCTCGCTGTCGTGGGCGGTGCTCGCCGGAGTGGTCTCGTTCACGTCGCCGTGCGCGCTGCCGCTGTTGCCGGGGTACGTGTCCTACATCTCCGGTGTCAGCAGGCCCTCGGAAGTGGGTGCGCCGGCCGTGGTGACGAAGCGCCGGGTGGGTGCCGCGTCGCTGCTGTTCATCGCCGGCTTCTCGGCGGTGTTCGTGGCGCTGGGAGCGACCTCTTCGGCGCTCGGGCTGTTGCTGGCCCAGCAGCGCCAGGCTCTGATGGTGGTCGGCGGGGTGCTGGTGATCGTGATGGGTCTGGTCACCCTGGGTGTGGTGCGGATTCCGTTGCTGCACCGGGAGGTCCGGTTCGACCTGCACCGGGTGCGCAGCGGGCCGGCCGGGGCGGTCGTGCTCGGGGCGGCGTTCGCGCTCGGGTGGACACCGTGCGTCGGGCCGGTGCTGGCCTCGATCCTCGCGACCGCGGCCAGCACCGCCACCGTGGGAACCGGTGCCCTGTTGCTGCTCGCCTATTCCGTCGGACTGGGCGTGCCGTTCGTCCTCGTCGCCGCGGGCATCGCGCGGGGGCAGCGCGGCCTGGGATGGCTGCGCAAGCACACACGCAAGATCGAGATCGTCGGTGGCGTGCTGTTGATCGCGATGGGGATCGCGATGCTCACCGGGGGATGGACGCAGTTGATGGGCCGGATGCTCGCGGCGTTCGCGCGTCTGGGCTGGCCCCCGGTGTGAGCTGCGCCGGGACGTCGACCGGGCAGGTGCGGCGGCGCCACCGCAGCAGGACCGCGGCGGTGAGGGCGAGCAGTGACAGGCCCGCCAGCACCGGCTGCACGGGTGCCCAGACGCCGAGGGCGCCGGAAATGCCCAGCAGCGCCACGACGATCTTGTTGCACACCGGGCAGCCAACGGCGAACACCGCCGCCGTGATCGCGCCCAGCACGCCCCCGCGCCCACGGACATCACCGGTGGGGCGGGGTATGGCGACCCACAACCCGGCCAGCAGGGCGGTGAGGGCCAGGACCAGGGGTTCCCACCAGCGGACCGGCGTCATCCGGGTGAACAACGTCGTGTCGATGACGTCGGTCGGCACACCGACGGCGAGGGCGCTCACCGCCGCCGCACCCGCGGGCGGCGCCCACCGCCTGAGGTGTCTACTCCACATAGGACACCACCGTCATCATGCCCGCTTCTCCGTGGTAGATGTTGTGGCAGTGGGTGAGCCACTGGCCCGGGTTGTTCGCGTCGAAGTCGACTTCGATCGTCTCGCGGGGAAGGACGATCACCGTGTCCTTGCGGGGGCCCTTCCCGTTCGCGCCGCGCACCTGGAAGGTGTGGCCGTGCAGGTGCATCGGGTGGAACATGTCCGAGTTGTTGACGAACCGCAGCCGGACGCGCTGTCCCTGCTGGATGGGCAGACCGGTGCGGGGGTCGAACGGCCTGCCGTTGATCGTCCAGTCGTACTTCTCGCCGGGGCCCGCCAGGGTCAGGTCGTGCGTGACGTCCGGCTTCTTGTCCGGCAGGGTCACGGTGGGCGCCGCGGTGAAGTCGGCGACGGTGGCGATCCCGGACATCTTCAGCTGTGCGACCGCGGCGTCGTTCGCGGTGCCCGCCCGGTTCGCTCCGGAGTGGAGCAGGACCTGTGCGTAAGGCGCTTCCTTGCCCTCGGGGATCGCGAGCACGGGAACGCCCTGGTCCGGAAGGGTGACGATCGCGTCGATCCGTTCTCCCATGCCGAGCAGCACGGAGTCGACGCCGCCGGGGGCCACGACGGGGAAGCCGTCGGTGTGCGTGACGTGCATCGCGACTCCGGGGACGCCGACGCGGAACGCGGTGTCCCCGCCGGCGTTGATCAAGCGGAGGCGGATCCGCTGGCCGGCCCTGCCTTCGAAGCTCGTGGGTGCGCTGCCGATGCGGCCGTTGGCCAGCATGTGCGGATAGCTCACGTCGCCGGCGTCGCCGCCCAGCACATTGGACTTGCCCACGCCGGCCATCCCCGGCATCTCCGAGGTCATGCCCGGCATCGCGTCGTGCCCCATCTCGGGCATGGATGAGTCGGTCGATCCGCCCATCACCATGCCGTTCTTCCGCAGGTTGTCCAGTACGGCGTCGGGGTCGGTGCCGGTTCCGTCGAGCCAGTCGTCGAGCACGATCACCAGTTCGCTGTCGTAATTGGCGCCGTCTTCGGGGTCCTCGACGATGAGCGGAGCGTACAAGCCGCGATCCAGCTGGACGCCCACATGCGGGTGGAACCAGTACGTGCCCGCATCGGGCACCGCGAACTCGTAGGTGAAATTTCCCTCGGGTGGGACGGCGGCCTGGGTGACGTCCGGTACGCCGTCCATGTCGTTGCGCAGCGCGAGCCCGTGCCAGTGGATGGAGGTCGGCTGGGGGAGCCGGTTGGTCAGCAGCGCGTGCAGGACTTCGCCCCGCTTGACCCGGATCTCCTTTCCTGGGAGGAAGCCGCCGAAAGTCCAGGTCTTCACCTGCACACCGCCGAGGTCGACGTCACTGAGCACCGCGTCGAGGGTCACCGACTGGACGCTCGCGTTGCCCGCGCGCCGGGTCTGCTCGGCCTGCGCCACCAGAGGTGAGGCCGGCCCGATCTTCGCCCCTGAACTGGAGCTCCCACCCGAGGAGCACGCGGCCAAGCCGACCGCCGCGGTCGCGCCGGCTCCCACTGCGAGAAATCCGCGCCGGCTCATGCGACGTCCCAGGAACAGGGGCTGGTGCTCGGAAGGTGTCATGACTCCCTCGGCTGACGGCTCGATCTACGAACATCCATAGTATAGGTCTCGTGCGGTCGTCGTCGGCTGCTTCACTGCTCGCTCGCGTTGTCCTTGTCGTGGTCGCCCGGGATGATCGCGTCGGTGAGGGCCTGCGACGGGGCCTTGACCCCGGCGTGGACCTTCGGCTTGCCGGTGAAGGTGATCTCACCTTCGCGGTGCATCCGCTCGACCATGTGCGGGTAGTGCAGCTCGAAGGCCGGCCGCTCGGAGCGGATCCGGGGCAGCTCGGTGAAGTTGTGCCGCGGCGGCGGGCACGAGGTCGCCCATTCGAGTGAGTTGCCGTAGCCCCACGGGTCGTCCACCGTCGCGCGCTCGCCGTAGCGGTAGCTCTTGAACACGTTGTAGATGAACGGCAGGGTCGACGCGCCGAGAAGGTAGGCGCCGATCGTCGAGATCGTGTTCAGCGTGGTGAAGCCGTCGGACTGCAGGTAATCGGCATACCGGCGCGGCATGCCTTCGGCGCCGACCCAGTGCTGGACCAGGAAGGTGGCGTGGAAGCCGAGGAACGTGGTCCAGAAGTGGAGCTTGCCCAGCTTCTCGTCGAGCATCCGCCCGGTCATCTTGGGGAACCAGAAGTAGATGCCGGCGAAGGTCGCGAACACGATGGTGCCGTAGAGCACGTAGTGGAAGTGCGCCACCACGAAGTAGCTGTCGGAGACCTGGAAGTCGATGGCCGGGGCGGCCAGCAGGATGCCCGAGAGGCCGCCGAAGAGGAAGGTGACGAGGAAGCCGACCGAGAAGATCATCGGCGTTTCGAAGCTCAGCTGGCCCTTCCACATGGTGCCGATCCAGTTGAAGAACTTGACACCGGTCGGGACGGCGATCAGGAAGGTCATGAAGGAGAAGAACGGCAGCAGCACCGCGCCGGTGGCGTACATGTGGTGCGCCCACACCGCGACGGACAGGGCTGCGATGGCCAGCGTGGCGTAGACCAAGCCCTTGTAGCCGAACACGGGTTTGCGCGAGAACACCGGGATGATCTCGGAGACGATGCCGAAGAACGGTAGCGCGAGGATGTAGACCTCGGGGTGGCCGAAGAACCAGAACAGGTGCTGCCAGAGGATCACCCCGCCGTTGGCCGGGTCGAACACGTGGGCGCCGAGCAGGCGGTCCGCCGCCAGCCCGGCGAGGGCCGCGGTGAGGATCGGGAACGCGACCAGCACCAGGATGCTGGTGACCAGGATGTTCCAGGTGAAGATCGGCATCCGGAACATCGTCATGCCGGGCGCGCGCAGGCAGACGATCGTGGTGACCATGTTGACCGCACCGAGGATGGTGCCCAGACCGGAGACCATCAGGCCCATGATCCACAGGTCGGCCCCGATCCCGGGTGAGTTGATCGCGTTGGACAGCGGGGTGTAGGCGAACCAGCCGAAGTCGGCCGCGCCACCCGGGGTCAGGAAGCCGGAGACGACCATCAGGCTGCCGAACAGGTACAGCCAGTACGACAACGCGTTGAGCCGGGGGAAGGCCACGTCCGGCGAGCCGATCTGCAGCGGCATGATGAAGTTCGCGAACCCGAACACGCTGGGTGTCGCGTACAGCAGCAGCATGATCGTGCCGTGCATGGTGAACAGCTGGTTGTACTGCTCCTGCGACAGGAACTGCAGGCCCGGCCGCGCGAGTTCGCTGCGCATCAGCATCGCCATGGCGCCGCCCACCATGAAGAAGGCGAACGACGTGACCAGGTACATGATGCCGATCTGCTTGTGGTCCGTCGTGCGGAACAGCCGCAGCAGGAGGGAACCCCTCGGTGGCGCCACGGCTGCGCGCAGTGGACGCACCGAGACCGGGGCGGGCTTGACGACCATGTGTGAGCTCCGTTCCTGTGCCCGGAAGGCCGATCAGACTACTAATGGAGATAGTAGTGATGGCCTCGTGATGAGCGCAGGCCGGTCCCGGCGCGCCGAATCGCTACCGGCGGGTGGTCATCGCGCGAGTGTCCCGCAGCATCGTCCACCGGCCGGTCAGCCAACCCGTCGCTTGCCAGGCCGCCAATCCGGCTGCGAGGCAGACCGCCACCACTACCGGCGGAGGGACGTAAGGCAGCAATGCGGGGTACACGGCGTAATGGGTCAGGTAGATGTACAGCGAGGCGCCTGCGAGCAACCCTGCCGCGCGGGCGACGGGCTTGGGCAGCGGCAGTCGCGGTGTCAGGACCAGCAGCAGTAGTCCGACGAGGATGAGCGCCTCCCGCCGGGGGTCGACGAAGTAGTCGGAGACCAGCAGCATCGCCCCGCCCAGTACGACGAGCTTGTGCCATCCGCGGACAGCACGTTGCGCGGCCCAGCCCAAGGCGAAGAACCACACCGTCCCCTGGATGCTCATCACGCGTTCGGGAAACCCACTCGTGTCGTCGACGAGAAGACGCGCCGACGTCGCCACGGCCAGCGCCGCCGCCGCGAGGCCGAAGGGATGGCGCTGCTCGAGACGCCGCACGGCCGGGACGGCGAACACGATCGCCAGCACGACGAGGGTCTGAACCAGCACTTCGACGTACCAGTAGCCGGTGGCACCCTGGCGGAGGTAGTTGTTGATCAAGAGGACGTTGGACAGGACCACGTCGGGTTGAGACGCCGCTCGCCAGCCGATCCACGCGACGGCCGGCACCGCGATCCGGGCCGCGCTCCGCAGCAGGTTCCCGCTGGTGCGGTCCCGGCAGCGGCCGGCCAGTGCGAACCGGGCGAAGTTCCACCCCGCGATCACCAGTAGCAGGTGGGCGCCGCCGAGCAGCCGGAACAGGCCGACGTGGGTCCCCACGACGAACGTGATCGCGAGTGCCCGCAGGAGGATGTCGGTGTCGACGGTCGTCGCCCGCTTGACCGCGACCCGGTTCTCCAGGTCTCGAACGGGCGTCAGGTGCCAGTTCGCTGGAACGTGACCGAGCAGGCGTTCGAGGGCGAGGGTCATCTGCACGTAGGACAGGGAGTCGCCGCCCAGGCTGACGAAGGTGTCCTCGTCGGACACGTCCTGCCGGTTCAGGACGGTGGCCAACGCCTGGCGCACCGAGCGGCCGGCCGGCTCCGGCGTGCGGCCGCCGCGCAGGATGGCGGGGTAGTCGATCTTTCCGTTGGGCAGCCGGGGAAACTCGCTCAGCACCCGGATGTGGATGCGATGTGCGGGCAGCCCGGTGTGGGCCGAGGCGAGATCCCGTACGCGGCCAGGATCCCCGGAGCCGGGCACTGCGACGATGACGTACTCGTCGTTCCCGGTGCACGCGGTGTCCTGCCCGGATTCCCGAAGCCGTCGTTCCAGCACGTCCAGATCGACGCGCTGGCCGAACACCTTGACGAAGCGGCTCCGGCGTCCGACCACTTCGTACAGCCCATCCGCGCAACGGCGCGCGATGTCCCCTGTCGCCAGCTCCTCGACTGTGCGCCCGAGGGCCAGGTCGGCCGGCCCTTCGGCGTACCCGAGCATGACGTTCGGGCCGTGGTAGATCAGTTCGCCCTCGTCCCCGCCGTCGTCGGGGCGTATCTCGAATCGGCCACCAGGAATCGGGCGGCCGATCGTGCCGGGCCGGGAAGTGGCGAGTTCGGGGGGCAGGTACGACATCCGTGCGGTCGCCTCGGTCTGGCCGTACATCACGAAGAACCGCCAGCCGTCGCGTCGGCCCAGTTCGGCGTAGCGGCGCACTGTCTCCGGCGGCAGGCGGCCACCGGCTTGGGTGACATAGCGCAGGTGCGGCAACTTCAGCTGGTCGAACCCGATACGGTCGAGCAACTCGAAGGTGTAGGGGACACCGTGCAGGCTGGTCGCGCGGTGGCGCCGGGCGAAGGCCCAGAACCCGGGATCGACCACGGACTGCGCGGTCAGCAGGACTGCGGCGCCCCGCAGGAGGTTGCTGTTGATGATCGAAAGCCCGTAGCAGTAGTGCAAGGGCAGTGACAGGACTGCGCGGTCATTGCTCCGGATCTCCAGGTAGTCCGCGATGGCCGACGCGTTGGACTGGAGGTTCGCCGCCGAAAGCCGGACCAGTTTCGGTGAGCCGGTCGAGCCCGAGGTCGACAGCAGGACGGCCAGGTCGGGGTGCAGCACGTGCGCGGAGCCGGTACGGCGTTCCTCCCACCGGGTGGGGCCGTGCGGGTCGTGGATCACGACGTCGGGGTCATACCGGGCGACGAGTGCGTCCGGTTGCTCGCTCGACGTGAGCATCACCGGATGTCCGGCGCGGAGGCACGCGAGGTAGGCGACCACGGTGCCGAGGTCATGGGACGCGGTGAGCAGGACGAGCCGGCGGACCGGGCCAAGCCGCTGGATCGCTTCGTCGACGCGGTGCGCGAGCTCCTCGTAGGTGAGAGTCGTTCCATCGGGTCCCACGAGTGCCGTCCGGCCGCCGAACGAGCGCAGGGAATGTGCGAATCCCACTCCTGACTCCTGATCCGGCGTCCCCCGTGGCGCGACCTGACTGTCCACTGCGACTCGTCCTCGGTGTCGAGAGAGATGATCTTCCCCCGGGAGAAGGGGAACGAAGAGCAGTCAAGCCTAACCAAAGTAAGGCTTGGCTTCGCTGTGATTCGTCCCATGCTGTTCCTCGATCCCGCGCCGACTTAAGGTAGGCCGACCTAAGTTCGACTCTCAGGCGAGATGGGGCCTTGATGCAGCGGTTCAGGACAGCGGTGGCGGTGGCGGTCAGCGTCTTGACCGCCGTCAGCGTCTCGGCTTGCGGCGGTTCGGCGTCGGGCGGAGACGTTCTCACGTTGTACAGTGCGCAGCCCGCCGCGAAGGCCATGGTGGACGGATTCACCCAGGAGACCGGGATCAAGGTCGACATCCGGTCCGGTTCGGACTCCGAGCTGGCCAACCAGATCGTCCAGGAAGGCGGCGCATCCCCGGCGGACGTGTTCGTGACGGAGAACTCGCCGGCGATGAACCTGGTGCAGTCGAAGGGATTGTTCGCCCGGATCGAGGACGCGACGCTGTCGCAGGTGCCTGAGCGCTTCGTTCCCGGCAACCGCGAGTGGGTGGGTTTCGCGGCCCGCTCCACCGTCCTCGTGTACAACACCAAGGCCTTGACGCTCGAGCAGCTTCCCGCTTCGATCGTCGACCTCGCCCAGCCCGAGTGGAAGGACAAGATCGGGGTCGCCGCGGCGGGCGCGGACTTCCAGGCGATCGTGAGTGCGGTGCTGGCTGTCGAAGGCGAAGCGGCGACGCAGCAGTGGCTGGACGGCCTCAAGGCGAACGCGAAGATCTACCGTACTAACAACGCGGTGCTGACCGCGGTCAACGCGGGCGAGATCCAGGCCGGCGTGATCTACCACTACTACTGGTACAAGGACCGCGCCCAGGCCGGGGCCATCAGCGCCAACACCGAGCTGAAGTTCTTCGGTGGGAAGGATGCCGGTGCCTTCGTCAGCACTTCCGGGGCCGGCGTGCTGAAGAGCAGCGAGAAGCAAGCCCAGGCCCAGCAGCTCGTCCGGTACCTGACCGGACGCAAAGGTCAGCAGATCCTCGCTGACAGCAACGCGCTGGAGTACACCGTGGCAAGCGGTGTTCCGGCCAACCCGAAGTTGAAGCCGTTCACCGAGCTGGACCCGCCCGCCGTGGACCTCGCGACGCTGAACGGGCCGATGGTCGTGAGCATGATGCAGAAGGCGGGGTTGATCTGAGCCGCTCGGTCTCGCCGGCGGTGCGGGCCGGCGCCCGCCGGTTCCGGGCTGGGAGACGGCCGCGGGGGACGGCTGTCCTCCGGTCGGCAGCTGGCCTGGTGGGGTTGCTCGCGCTGGTGCCGCTGGGATTCGTCGTCGTCTACACCATCGGCGCGGGGTGGGCGCAGATCGAGCAACTGGTCTTCCGTCCGCGCACCGCCGAACTGTTGTGGAACACCGTCCGGCTGGTAGGCGGATCAGTGCTGCTGTCCGCGGCGATCGGTATCGGCGCGGCCTGGCTGGTCGAGCGGACCTCGCTGCCCGGTCGCAGGGTGTGGCACGTGCTCCTGGTCGCCCCGTTGGCCGTTCCCGCTTTCGTGAACAGCTACGGATGGGTGTCCCTGTTGCCGGGCGCGAACGGGTACTACGCCGCCGTCTCGATCGTGACGCTGTCGTACTTCCCGCTGGTGTACCTCCCCGTGGGCGCGGCACTGCGGGGACTCGACCCCGTGCTGGAGGAGAGCGCCCACAGCCTGGGGTACGGCCGGTTCCGCACGTTCCGGCTCGTCGTGCTGCCACAGCTGCGGCCCGCGGTGCTGGGCGGGTGCCTGCTCGTCGGGCTGCACCTGCTGGCGGAGTTCGGAGCGTTGCAGATGCTGCGCTTCCCGACGTTCACGACGGCCGTCTACGACCAGTTCCAGTCCTCGTTCAACGGACCGGCCGCGAACATGCTCGCCGCCGTGCTGGCGTTGCTCTGCCTGCTCCTGCTACTGGGTGAGCTGCGGCTGCAGGGCCGGCTGCGGTACGCCCGGGTCGGGGCGGGCGCCGCACGACAGGCCGCGCCGACCAGGCTCGGCGGTTTCACCGGGCCGGCGGTCGTGACCTTGGCCGCTCTCGTCCTCCTGACGCTCGGAGTTCCTCTGGGCAGCCTCGCGTTCTGGCTCACGACCGGTCCGCCGGCCGATGTCCCGACCGGGGAGCTCTTCTCGGCGACGGGGATGTCCCTCGGTTTGGCGGCCCTGGGTGCGGTCGTCACGGTTCTGCTCGCGATCCCGGTCGGCTGGCTGGCGGTACGGAACCGAGGGCGGTTCGCCACCTCGATCGAAAGGCTGACCTACTTCGGCAGCGGCCTTCCCGGCATCGTTGTCGCCCTGGCCCTGGTCACCGTCAGCATCCGGCTGACGCCCGCGCTCTACCAGACGACCGTCCTGCTGATCGTCGCGTACGCGATCCTCTTCCTGCCCCGCGCGGTGGTCAACGTGCGGACGGCGCTGGCACAGGCCCCACCGGAGCTCGAAGACGTCGCGCATGGTCTCGGTCTCACGCGTCTGGCAACCCTGCGGCGGGTCACGCTCCCGCTGATCGCTCCCGGCCTGGGCACCGGCGCCGCGCTCGTCTTCATCGCCGTCGCGACGGAGCTCACCGCCACCCTCCTGCTGTCGCCGATCGGCACGCAGACCCTGGCGACCCAGTTCTGGGAGTACAGCAACAGCGTCGAATACGGCGCGGCGGCCCCCTTCGCTGTCGTGATGGTGTTGCTGTCCGCCCCAGCCACCTACCTGCTGACCTGTGAGGCGAGAAGGGCAACCGGGAGATGACCGAGCTGACCCTGTCCGGCATCGTCAAGTCGTTCGGCCGGACCCGCGTACTCCGCGGTGTCGACCTGCACGTCCCGGCCCGCGGGATCACCGCGATCCTCGGTCCGTCCGGGTGCGGGAAGTCCACCCTGCTACGGCTGATCGCCGGGTTCGCCGATCCCGATTCCGGCACCATCACCTTCGGTGGCCGGACGGTGTTCGCCGACGGCCGGTCGATGCCGCCACAACGGCGCAGGGTCGGATACGTGCCCCAGGAGGGTGCGTTGTTTCCGCACCGGACCGTCGCCGAGAACATCACCTTCGGGCTGTCGCGGCACGCCCGCCGTGCCGGCCACCGCCTGACCGAACTGCTCGACCTGGTCGGTTTGGACCACGAGCTCGCGTCCCGCTTCCCGCACGAACTCTCCGGGGGACAGCAACAGCGTGTCGCGCTGGCCCGCGCGCTCGCTCCCGCACCTGCGATCGTACTGCTGGACGAGCCCTTCTCGGCACTCGACGCCGGGTTGCGCGAGGGCACCAGGAGAGCCGTGCTGTCCGCACTGCGCGGCGCGGGCGCGACCGCCGTTCTGGTGACCCATGACCAGGCGGAGGCCCTGTCCCTCGCCGATGAGGTCGCCGTGATGCGTGCTGGCCGGCTGGTGCAGCTCGCGGCACCGGCGACGCTCTATCACCGGCCGCGGGACGCGGACGTGGCGCGGTTCGTCGGCGAGGCCGTCCTGCTGCCCGCGTGGGTGCGCGATGGCATCGCGGATTGCGTTCTGGGAACCGTCCCGGTCCGGGAAGTCACGGTCGAAGGCCCGGCGGAGGTTCTGGTGCGACCTGAGCAGATCAAGGTCAATGCGGGCGAGGAAGCCGGGGTGGAAGCACGGGTCCGTGAGGTCAGCTTCTACGGCCATGACGCCTCGGTGGTGCTCGACATCGTGCCCGGCGGCCCGCGGATCACCGCCCGGGTCCCCTGCGTGGGTCTGCCTGACCCCGGAGACCGGGTCCGGCTCGCGGTGGACGGTGACGTACTCGCCTTCCCCACATCGGACAGTGACAACGATCACTGATAGTAGATCCGCCCGGTTGCCGGATTGACCGGGCGAGGGCGCCGGGAGATGCTGCTTGCCGACAAGTGCAGATCGAGGCGACGGTGCGCAGGAACCCGGTGTGATTCCGGGACGGTCCCGCCACTGTGACCGGGTAGCGAACCCCATGACGACCACGGCCGGCTCATTCCGGCGGGAAGGTCGGGGCGAGCGGTGACCCGGGAGTCAGGACACTGACCCGTCGGCTTCCTTGACCGGGGCGCGTGTACCCCGTGAGGAGATGAAGGGTGGCGACTCCAGCCGTTCCCCAGCCTGCCCGGTCGCGGGTGCTGACCAAGGGCGCCCGCGACATCGTCATCGCCGGACTGGCGGTGGCGATCGCCCTGCTCACGCTCTACGCGATCTTCCTGGACCAGGGGGCGCTGCTGTCCCCGGTGTTCGGCGAACTCTCGTCGGCCATGAACTACATCCACGAATTCGCCCACGACGGACGGCACCTGCTCGCCGCGCCGTGCCACTGAACGGGGCCGGTCATGACGCTCTTGCCTCTCCTCGGCCGTGGGCTGCTCGCCGGCGGTGCCGCGGGCCTGCTCTCCGGAGCCTTTTCCTGGGTGTTCGCCGAGCCCGTTCTCGACCGCGCCATCGCCTTGGAAGCGGCCCGCCGGGCGGCCGAGGGTGCGCCGGAATCCGCAGAGGTGTTCAGCCGCTCGACGCAGCAGGCGGGGCTCCTGTTCGGTACCACGGTCACCGGCCTCGCCTTCGGAGTGCTGTTCGCCGTGGTGTACGCGGTCCTGCAGCGCCGGCGGCCGGAGGATCGTCCGTGGTCGCTGTCGTTGCGCCTCGCCGGTGCGGCGTTCCTGGCCGTGGAGTTCCTGCCGTTCCTGCGGTATCCCGGGAACCCGCCGGGAGTCGGCGCGCCCGCGACGGTCTCCGAGCGGGCGAACTCATGGCTTGCCGCCATCGCGATCAGCATCGTGTTCGTCATGGCGGCCTGGCAGCTGGCCGGGTACCTGCGACGGCGGGGCGTGCCGGACCCGGCGCGACAGTTCGCGGTCGCGGGAACGGTGGTCATCGGCCTGATCGTGCTGTTCCTGCTGCCGGACAACCCGGATCCGGTGACCGCCCCGGCGACGCTGGTCTGGCAGTTCCGGCTGCTCTCGCTGGCCTCGCTCGGTCTGTTGTGGACCGCGTTGGGAGCGGGGTTCGGTTTGCTCGGCGAACGGGCGAGGCCCGTGGTTCATCGAGCACCGGCGCGCCTGGCTCACTCGTAGGGCGGCAGCCGAGGGGCGTCGCTTTCAGGCAACGGCGAGCTGGCAGGTCGCGATGACAGCGGTCAGCACGCCGATGGCGGCGGCCGCGGGCAGGACCACCGCCGTCAGGGCCGCAAGGCCCGACCAGACTGCCCGCGGGCGCGGTCGGGCTGGTGCGGGGTTGGCGTCCAGCCGGGTCAGCCGGTGGCTGACGGAGTCGTCGGCGAGTGTGAGCGAGCCGTACGGCAGGTCGTGAGAGGCCAATGCGCTGATGGCTGAGCGGATCGCTTCGGCGCCGCAAGTGCGGGCTGCCGCGTCGTCGGCGGCGAGCTCGACCAGTTCGCGTGCCGCCGCAGGGGCCTGGCGGAACAACGGGACGATCGGCAGTGCCTTGCTCAGGGAATCGAGCAGCAGGATCAACAGGTGGTGCCTGCCGCGCAGGTGGGCGTACTCGTGCTCGAGTGCGGCAGCTGTTCCCACCGGGGACAGGGTCCGGGCGAGGCCGGTCGTCGCCACCACGATGCCGGCGGGACGGCGGGCGAGGCTGAAGGCCATCGGCTCGTCGTCGTCGACCCAGAAGGTCGGCGGCGAATCTCCGTCGCATCGCGCGATAGCGCGAAGTGTGGTCAGGCACTCTTCGCTCGTATGGGCCCGCTCGCGGAGGTCGCGCACCGTGTACCGGGCGAACCGGGCGGCCACCACGATGAGGAGCAGCGCTCCGGCCAGTCCGGTCAGTTGCCCGGCCGAGGGAAGGGTGCCACGGGAGAGCGCGGTCCAGCAGTCCTCAGCCGTCTTCACCAGGAAGATGCCGTGTCCGGGTGTGAGCAGAAGAATCACGCCCACTGTCGCGGACAGGGCAACTCCGAGGACCGCCATCAGCCATGCGGCCAGGATCGTCCGCGGGGCCCGGCTCGGATCCTGCCGGCACAGCAGTGCCGGGACGCACCATCCCACCACGACTGCCCCGGCGAGCAGTGCGAAGGCCACGAGCATGTCCGCACCGGCTTTCTCTCGACGTCGGAAACGGCATCGTAACTACTACGAGTAATAGTACACAGGGATACGTCCGGAATGTCCCCCGAGTGGGTCAGGTGTGTCCGGCCGTGTTTCCGGTCTTGATCTACTAGCGTTTCTAGTAGATCAAGACCGGTGGGTGGGAGGGCGGCGGTGACAGCCAGGGAAAGCAGGTGGCGCGGGCGGACAGTCGTGTCGGTCTTGCTGGCCGCCTCGCTGGGTATCACGGGCACCAGCGCGGCCGTTCCCCCGCCGCCGCCGAATCCGAGCGATTCCGAAATCGATTCGAGCCGACGGGCTGCCGAGTCGGGCGCGGCCGAGGTCGGGGTGCTCGCCAACCAGTTGGCCGAGGCCGAAGCCCGCCTGACCGCGCTGCAGGACGACGTCGAGGTGAAGCTCGAGGACGCCAACAAGGCGCTCGTCGACCTGCAGGCCGCGCAGGACGCCGCGGGGCAGGCCGAGCGTGACGCCGAGACAGCACGGCGGATGGCGGACTCGGCCAGCCTCGCGGTCGAGTCCGCGAGGCAGAACCTCGACCGGTTCGTCGCGGCCAGCTTCCAGCAGGGCAGCACCCTCGACTCGATTTCCGCCTACGTCGGCGCGGAGAACCCCCGGGATCTGCTCGCCCGCGCCCAGATGCTGACCGCAGTCAGCCAAAGCCAGTTCAACGTGCTGGAGGACCTGCAGCGCGCGCAGACGGAGAAGGGCAACGCAGATGCCGCCGCCCGCGCCGCACTGCAGGTGGCACAGCAGAGACAGGCGGACGTCACGCAGGCCAAGGCCGGTGCTGACACCGCGCTGGCCGCCGCGGTGCAGGCCCAGCAGAGCCAGGTGACGCGGGCCGGTCAGCTCGAGGCGGACAAGGCCACCGCCGAGCAGCGGCTCTTCGACGCGCAGAGCCGGCTCGGCGGCCTGCAGGGCCAGCGCAGGCGCTACGAGGACTGGCTCGCGCAGAAGCAACGCGACGACGAGCAACGCGCTCGGCAGGCAGCTCTGGCAGCTCCAGCCGCCCGTCCTTCCGGGCAGCGCCCGTCCGGTCCTTCCGCGCAGCGCCCAACGGCTCCCGCCGGCGCGACCGTGGAGGCGGTGATCGCCCGAGCGCTCTCCCAGATCGGGGTGCCCTACGCGTGGGGCGGTGGCAACGCCTACGGCCCCACCCTGGGCATCCGCGACGGCGGGGTGGCCGATTCCTTCGGGGACTACCGCAAGATCGGCTTCGACTGCTCCGGCCTGCTCATCTACGCCTTCGCCGGTGTCCGGCCCCTGCCGCATTACAGCGGCTACCAGTACGCCCTCGGCCGCAAGGTACCGTTGTCCCAGATGCGTCCTGGCGACCTGCTCGCGTGGAGCACAGCCGGCCGGATCCATCACATCGCGCTCTACCTCGGCAACGGCCAGATGGTCGAGGCTCAGCAGTCGGGGACGCTGGTGAAGGTGTCGGCGGTTCGCTACGGCGGGATCCTGCCGTTCGCCAGTCGCCTGATCGGGTGAGCCGGGAACCACGCTGTCCGTTTCTGACGTCGGGGAGACCAGGTGGAAATGCCCTCCCAGCCGGAACCCGCCACTCCACCCGGCCGACGCCGGAAGGTCCTGCTGCACCCGTTGCTGGTGACGCTGCCGATCGGGTGCTGGGTGGCCAGCGCGGTGTTCGACGTCGCCTCCCGGTCGGCCGGCAGGCCGGCGGAGTTCACCACCGCGTCGACTTGGCTGGTGGCGATCGGCCTGCTCGCGGCGGTGGTCGCCGGCCTGGCCGGGTTCGTCGAGTCGCTCCCGATCCCGGTCGGCACCGTGGCTCACCGGCGTTTCGTCGTCCACCTGATGCTCGCCGGTGCTGTGATCGTGCTGTACATGCTGGATTACCTGATGCGGCTGGGCGCACCGCCCGACCGGCCGGTTCCCGCCGGTCTCCTGGTGTTCTCCCTCGTGAACGCCGCGGTGCTGGTGGTCACGATGGGAACGGGTGCGGCCATCCGGGCCGCGTCACGATGAGCCGGGCTGACCCGAGCAGACCACGTTCGGCTCGGCGTTGTAGCGGACGGTCCGGGTGCTGCGGCTGATCTCCTTGCCGCTGAGGTCGCGAATGATCCGCGTGTCCGATGCCGTGAAGCCCTGCTGGCCCTGCACCGGTTTGCACGGGGTACCCGCCGGCTTGGTGACCGTCGTCGGGTTGACGTAGTCCCGTCGCGGGCCCGGCACGGACTCGACCGTCACGTGCTTGGTGCCCCACAGACGCACCGTGATCGACTTGGGGGTCCAGATGGTCTGGATCGCCACGCCGGTCGGGTAGTCGTTGCTGAACTTCAGGTCGATGACGCTGCTGCCGTCCGGGCTCTGGAACACGGTCGCCTCCCTCGCCGCCGGGTAACGGCTGATGTAGAAGCTGTGTTCCTTGTGGCCGGCGTCGGTCATGCCCGCGAAGTAGGAGGCGTTGTACAGGGTCGTCGCGAATTGGGAGATTCCGCCGCCCACCTCGCGTGCCGGGACACCGTCCTCGATCACGCCCGCTTCCACGTAGCCTTGCGGGGCGCCGCGGGGTCCGGTGTACCCGTTGAGGCTGAAGGTCTTCCCGGGCAGGACGACCGCACCGTTGACCTTCTCGGCGACCACCCGGATGTTGACGCCAGAGTCCTGGGCGAAGCCGCCCGTCGTGAACTCGCCGATCACTTCCTTGATCCCAGCCTGCTGGACCTGCTCGGTCGTGATCTTCGCGGGAGTGGTGACGTACCGGGCGTCGGTCGTCCGGTTGCCGCCCCGGCTGATGGCCTGCAGGAGCCCGGCGAGGGTCTGGTCCCAGTCGATGACCCTGCCGTCGCTGGAGGGCACCACGGTGGGCGCGCCGGTGTCGAAGCTGATCCGCGCGTCCTGACCGGGTTTCTCGGTCGGAGCGAGTTGATCGACCAGAGCGTCCAGCTTCGCCTTGTCCAGCCGGGCCACGAGAGAGCCGTCCTCGGCGGGCTGGAAGGACAACGCGGCGGCGATGCGTCGTCGCTCCACGGTGGCGATGCGGCCGTCGCCGCGGACGCCGGCCGGTCCCGAGACGGCGGGTTCGGCCACCTGCGCCAGGGCGGCTCGCACGCCCTCCCGCGTCGCCTTCGGTCGTACCTCCTGCACCGCCAGCTCCACTCGGGACGAGCGGGCCCACCCGGTGAGCAACGCCTGCTGCGCGCTGTCGGTGTCGAGCACCTGGCCGGGCTGGGGGTCCACCGGGATCGCGGTGGACCCGTCGAAGCGGATGTCGCCCTCGACGGCCGGCCGGTCGACGCTGCTCTTCAGCTTGCCCAGTGTCCCGGCCAGGCCGTCCTCGCTCACCGTGGCCACGATGTCGAGATCGCGGTCACTGAACAGCGAGGTCAGGCGGGTCCAGGGATTGAGCGGCTGGGACCCGGCCTGGGCGACGGTGGCGGCGAAGTCGACACTGATTCCGGCGTCCGCCGGGAGGAACTGGGTTTCGGCCGTTCCGGCGACGACCTGGACAGGCCGGGTGAGCCGCGGCGTCAGCTCGTCACGCAGCTTCTGCTCGGCCGCGGAGGTGCTCATGCCGCCGACCGGGATACCCGCCACGACCGTCCCGCGCGGGACTTCGCCGCCGGTCACGGTGAGGTCGAGCAGATACAGCACCCCGAGCACGACCACCACTGCCGCGCCCGCGATCGCCGCGGGCCTGCGCCACCAGGGCCGCTGCTTCGGCTGAGAATCGCTCACGCTGCCCGCGAGGGGCAGGTAGGCGGTCTGGTCGCCGCGCCCCTGGTCGTCGGCAGTCCTGTCCGCATCGTCCATCGAAGGAACCACTGTCTCCCCTGATCCCGGCCCGCTGCCCCGATGTCGGGCCACAGCTGGTAACTACTATCACAGGTAGTTGCCTGCTCGGCACTCCAGGTGCAGACAGGTGCGGCGGGCTTCCGGCGATGCTACGTTCGGATTTTCGGCCTCATGGAGGCGACAGCGATGGGTTCCCGCCCGGTGGCCGTGGTGATCGGCGACAACCGAAGACTCGTCGGGACCATCGTGCGGTCCCTGGCCGGCAGCCACGAGGTCTGGGTGGCCGGTGCCATGGCGTCCCCTGCGGCGGCTGTCTGTCCGCCCGGCCGGCCGTGGTCGGAACTCGACCCTGTGCCGGCAGGCGTGGAAATCCTGGTGCACTGTGCCGATGTCTTCGCCGACGGTCCGCTGCGGGACACCAGCGCACGAGTATGGCGAGACCTGTACCAGGCGAACTTGTTCGACTTCGCCGAACTCACGCATCGGCTGTTGCCTGCGTTGAGAGCGGCGCGTGGGCACGTGATCGTGATCGACTCGGCGAGGAGCACCGACTCACCGGAGAACCGGGCGGCCTATGTGGGCAGCAGGGCCGCGCTTTCGGTGCTGACCGAGGCGTTGCGCGAGGAGGAAGAGCGGCACGGGGTTCGAGTGACGGTGATCGACCCGGCCAGGGATGCCACCGCAGGTTCGACGGGCTCCGATCGCGTCGAGTCGATCGCAGCCGCAGTGCGTTCGGTGACATCACTCCGATAGCCGCCCGCGGGGGTGCTGGTCCACCCGGCGTGCGGTGACCAGGTAGCCGGTACCCAGCCATCGGCTCGCGCCGCGGCTCACGGTCTTCTCCGGATGGTGCCGCCAGCCCTGCCGCCACCGGCGGATGATCTTGTCCAGGGGTGGCAGGAACGGTGTCACGTCGTAGTGGACGAGGTCCGTCGGGTGGAACCCCGCGTCCCGCAACATGCGACGGAGGCGCCTCACGCGCAGCGCGCGGATCCCGGACCTCGGCACTCCGTGCCGCTTCTCGGAAGGAACCCCGAGCAGCCGTTCGATCCGCCCGAGCAGGCGCAGTGCCGGCCAGTAGACGCACCATTCGAAGGTTCGGTAGGGGCTCAAGGGGTTGAGCATGGTCACGACCGCGAGGCCACCCGGCCGGGCGACGCGGGCCAATTCCCGCAGCGCCTGGGGGACGTCGGCGTACTCGAGCACGCCCATGGCCACGACGACGTCGAAGCTGTCGTCCGGAAACGGCATGTCCTCGATCCGGGCGACCGAGAGGCGGACGCCGGCGCGCCCGGTGCGTTCCGCGACGGCCTCGATCATCGCGGGGGAACGGTCGCACGCGGTGATCCGGAAGTCCCCGGGCCGGGTGGCGAGGAGATGACTGATCAGGATGCCGGGGCCGCAACCGACGTCCAGGAGCTCGCCGGCGACCGGCGCCAGGGCTTCGTCGACGACGTGGAGGCGCGAGAAGAAGTACCGGGTGGACGGTCCTGATTCGTGAGCCGCGACGTAACCAGTGGCCGCGGAGGCGTCGGCGTACTGGTCGCGGACGGCGTCGTCGCGGGTGTTCGCGGCTCGCTGGTCCGATCGCCGTTGGTTGGAGAGTGCCATCGGTCCTCCATCGTCCACTGGGCTGAGCCGCCACTCCTACCCTGTTTAAGACTATCGAGCATAGTAGTTTGTTACGTCATCCGCTCGATCTGTCGCGAGATCCTTCCGGTGCAACGGGTTGAGGCTTCCCATGGCGACATGTTCCGGACGCAAGGGTCATTTCGCCGATGTGTGTGGCCCGCGTTCGAGGGGGTACCCGGGCGACCGGCCGCACGGCTACGACTCTGGATAGGAGACCTGATGACCAGGAGTGCTGAAATGCTCGGCGCCTACCCGGCTGATCTCGGTGGCGTGGACCGGGAGGCGCTGGCGCGGTGCATCGACGCGTGCTTCAGCTGCGCTCAGGCGTGCAGCGCGTGCGCGGACGCCTGTCTCAGCGAGGAAAAGGTCACCGAACTGACCAAATGCATTCGCGGCAACCTCGACTGCGCCGACATCTGCGACGCCACCGGCCGGACACTGTCGCGGCACACCGGCTACGACGCCAACCTCCCCCGCTCGATCCTCGAAGCCTGCGCGGCTGCCTGCAAGGCGTGCGGTGACGAGTGCGCCCGGCATGCCGGGCACCACGACCACTGCCGTGTCTGCGCGGATGAATGCCGCCGCTGCGAGCAGGCGTGCCGCACCCTCATTGCCTCACTGGGCTGAGCCCTCCATCCGAAAGGGAGATCGCATGCGTTTCCGAATCGCTCCAAGCCGCATCCGTCTCGTCGTGGGCGCGCTGGCCGCGGCGGCGTTGGTGGTCGCACCGGCGGCGAGCGCCTCGACCTCGAACAACGCCAAGGGCAACGACCGCGTCACCGGTCATGACATCAGCTTCATCGCGATGCTCGTACCGCACCACCAGACGGCCGTCGAGATGGCCGAGGTTGCCCAGGCCAAGGCGACGAACGCCGAGGTGCGGCAACTCGCGGCGCACATCGCCGAGGAGCAGAGCGGGCAGATCCGGCAGATGCAGGCCTGGCTGAGCCGGCACGGCGCGAAGCCCGAGCCACCGCCCGCGCCGGTGCGGGAGATGGAGCAGCAGGATCTGCAGATGCTTCGCGGCGCGGAGGGCGCCATGGTCGATCGCATGTTCCTGATGATGATGCGCCCCCACCACGGCCAGGCTGTCGCCGAAGCGATCGACGAACTCGAACACGGTCGTGACCGGTTCGCACTCGACATCGCACGCACCACCAAGACCGACCAGAGCCGTGAGATCACCCGGATGAACGACCTGCTCGCGGCACTCGGCTAGCGGACCCCGGCTGCTGCCGGGAACTGCGAGAAGAAGGGGCCCGGCTCCAGGGACAGGCCGGGCCCCGCTCCCGCGTTCACCGTTGTCACATCACGATCAGGCTCCCGCCGAACACGGTCAGCAGCGGACCGGCCAGCGGGCCCAGCACCACAGAGGCTGTGGCACCGGCATAGGCGGTGCCGGCGGACCACCGGTCGACGTCCGAGGCGGCGGGGGAGACCCCCGAGCGCACGGCGGGGGCGATCCAGCGCAGGTAGTAGAACAGGCTGGCCACGGTGTTGATCGCGGCGATCACGACGAGCCACGCGTAGCCACCGTCGAACGCGGCGGTGAACACCGTCAGTTTCCCCGCGAACACCCCGGTCGGCGGGGTCCCGACGAGCCCGAGCAGGCACACCACGAGGCTGACGGCGAGCCAGGGGCGGCGGCGGATCAGGCCGCGGTAGTCCTCGATGACGGCGGCCTTGGGCAGTGCGCAGACCACGGCGAACGCGCCGAGGTTGGTGATGGCGTAGGCGGCGGCGTACAGCAGCAGGCTGGGCAGGGCGAGGTCGCTGCGGAGCGCGGCGGTGACGGCCATCAGCAGGTAGCCGACCTGGCTGATGGTGGAGTAGGCGAGCAGCCTGCGGACGTTGTGCTGGAAGAACGCCGCGAGGTTGCCCAGGGTCATGGTGGCCGCGGCGATGATCGCCAGCAGCAGCGCCCAGTCGACGGGCGAGTCCGCCAGGGCGGAGGACACCAGCCGGTAGGCGGCGATCACCGCGCCGATCTTGGGCACGGTGGTCAGGAACGCGGCCACCGGCGGTTTGGTGCCCTCCGTGGCGTCGGGAACCCAGAAGTGCGCCGGCACCGCGCCCATCTTGAACAGCAGCCCGCCGAGCACCCCGACGAAACCCGCGGCCACGGCGGCGACCGGGGCGGCGCCGAGCGATTCCCCGATCTCGGCGTAGGCGCTGGCTCCGCCGACTCCGAACAGGACGGTCGCGCCGGCGAGCATGACGATGCCGAGCAAGGCGCCGAGCAGGTAGAACTTGAGCGAGGCTTCGGTGCCGGTGTCGTCCTTCGCGAACCCGGCCAGGGCGTAGAGCGGGATGCTGGCGATCAGGAAGGCGGCGACCAGCAGCATCAGGTCGTTCGCCCCGGCCAGCAGCACGGTGCCGAGGGCGGCGAGCAGCACGAGGACGTACAGCTCGGACTCCCGCGGCACGGCCCGGAACTCGCCGGCGCTGATGCCGAGGGTGATGAGCACGGCGACCAGCACGATCACGCGCGCGGCGTTGGTGGCGACGTCGATCGCGTAACTGCCGCCGAACACCGTCTCGTCGTGCCCCCAGGTCACCACGGTCGCGACCAGCCCGGCGAGGCAGGCGAGGGCGGTGACCAGACGGACGGGCCCTTGCCGGTGCCGGGGGAGGTAGGACCCCAGCAGCAGGGCGGCGACCGCGGCCACGGCGAGGAAGATCTCGGGCAGCAGCGCGGACGGGTCTTCGTTCATCATCTCCACGGCAGGATCACCGGGCCATCAGGTCGAGGACCGCGCGCGATGCCGGTTCGATGAGGTCGAGCAGGAATCGCGGAAAGACGCCGATGACGACGGCGAGCACCAGCAGTGGCGCGATCGAGACGCCCTCCGCGACGGTGAGGTCGGCCGCGGGTTCGGGGGAGCGGCTGGGACCGAGGAAGATCCGCTGGAACGCGCGGAGGAACAGCGCGGCGGTGACCAGGATGCCGAGGAACGCCAGGACGGTGGCGACCGGGGTCGCGCCGAGCGAGCCGGTGAAGATCTGGAACTCGGCGATGAACCCGGAGAACCCGGGCAGGCCGAGCGAGGCGAACGCCGCGACCGCGGTGAGCCCGGCGAAGCGGGGCGCGCTGGCGGCCAGCCCGCCGTAGCGGGACATGTCGTAGGTGCCGCCGCGGTCGTAGAGCACCCCGGCCAGCAGGAACAGCGCGGCCGTGACCAGGCCGTGGCTGACCATCTGGGTGACCGCTCCGGTGACCGCGAGCTGGCGCGCCTCGGCGGCGGTGTCGGCGACCAGTCCGGCGGCGCCGACCGCGAGGATGATGTAGCCCATGTGGTTGACCGAGGTGTAGGCGATCATCCGTTTGAAGTCCCGCTGCGCCAGCGCGACCAGGGCGCCGTAGAGGACGCTGACGACGCCGACCACGACGACGACCACGGCGTAGCGGCGCCACGCATCGGGCAGGATCGGCATCATGATGCGCACGAACCCGTAGGTGCCCATCTTCAGCAGGACGCCCGCCAGGATCGCCGACCCGGCCGCGGGGGCTTCGGTGTGGGCGGGCGGCAGCCAGGTGTGGAACGGCACGGTCGGGGTCTTGATCGCGAATCCCAGGCCCAGCGCGAGCAGCACCAGCCCGGCGGCCCATCCGCCACCGGCCAGCGGCATCTGCCGGGTCAGCTCCACGATGTCGAAGGTGTGCGGGGAGGCCGCGAGGTAGAGCGCGATGAACCCGACCAGCAGGGCGAGCGAGCCGACGAAGGTGTACAGGAAGAACTTCACGGCGGCACGGGCGGCGTCGCGGTGGCCCCAGCCCGCGATCACGAAGTACATCCCTACGATCGAGAGGTCGAAGAAGACGAAGAACAGGATCAGGTCCAGGGCGACGAACAGCCCCAGGCTCACCGTCTCCAGGAACAGGAACAGCGCGGCGAAGGAGCGCACCCGCTTGTCCTGGCGCAGCGAGTACACCGCGCACGCGAGGAACAGGCCGGCGGTCAGCGCCACGAGCGGCAGGCTCAGCCCGTCCACCCCGAGGTGGTAGCCGGAGCTGACGCTCGGTATCCAGCGCAGGTTCACCTCGTAGGCGTAGCCGTCCCCGCCCGGGTACCCGGCCCACAACGCGATGACCAGGGCGAACTCCACGGCCGAGACGGACACCCACCACCACCGGACGAACCGGTCGGGCACGCGCGGCACCGCGAACAGCACCACCGCCGCTAGCAGCGGCAGGAACACCACGACGCTGAGCACGTTCACCTCACGTTCGTCACAGCACGATCAACAACAGGACAAGGACGCCCAGCCCGACCGCGGCCTGGGCGTAGTAGTGGTGCAGCTGGCCGGTCTGCGGCCGGGGCGCCTGCCGCCCGAGCGACCGCGCCGCCCTGGCCACCGCACGGACGGCGCCCTCGATCGACCACTCGACCCGCAGGTCGGTCAGGCGGGCAAGGGCACCGGCGGTCGCGGCGGCCGCGCGCACCCCACCGTCGACGACCCGGTCGTCGAAGCGGGCGAGACCGTCGGCCAGCCGCACCGTCGGCGTCACGACGACGAGCCGGGTGAGGCGTTCGAGCCCGAGCCAGCCGGCGAACAGGCCGGGCGCCGCGAGCTTCTCCGCCCGGGTCCACGAGGCGGCGGCCAGCGCACCGGCGATCGCGAGCGCCCCGGAGACGACCAGTTCGAGCCAGGACGTCTCGGGGACCTCGGCCGCGCCCAGCAGCGTGGCGAACCAGCGCGCGGGCCCGGGCAGGCCTACGATCCCGAGCACCGTGGCGGCCAGCGCGAGCACCGGTAACGGGCCGAGGAGCCAAGCGTTCAACGGCCGGACCGCATCCGGTTCGGCGGGCAGCCAGAGCACCGCCAGCACGCGGCCCACGTACGCTCCGCTGAGCAGCGCGGCCGCCAGGCCGACGACGTAGAGGGCGGGTGAGCCGGCCAGCGCGCTCGCCAGGACCGCGTCCTTCGTCACCCAGATCGACAGCGGGGGGATACCGGCCAGGGTCAGCGCGCCGACCGTGAACACCGACCCGAGTACGGGGAACCGTCGCGCCGCTCCCTTGAGCCGCGCGAGATCCTTGGTGTCCAATGCGACCAGCCACGCCCCGGCGCCGAGGAAGAGCAGGCTCTTCGTCGCGGCGTGCGCCACCAGCTGCCCGGTCCCGGCCGCCACACCGCCGGTGCCCGCGGCGAGCACCATGAACCCGATCTGCGAGCACGTCGACGCGGCCAGCACCTGCTTGAGGTCGCGCTGGGCCACCGCGATCGCGCCCAGCACCAGCGCGGTGAGCACCCCGATCCAGGCGGTGGCCGTGGCGGCCCAGCCCGTCACGGCCAGCAGGGGCTCCACGCGCAACAGCAGGTACGCGCCCGCCGCGACCATCGTCGCCGAGTGCAGCAATGCTGACACCGGGCTCGGGCCGTCCATCGCCCGGGAGAGCCAGAAACTGAACGGCAACTGCGCGGACTTGCCGAGCGCGGCGAGCACCAGCCCGGCCGCGACGGCGTCCCGCCAGCCGCCCGCCGCGGCGGGCAACCCGGCCAGGGTGAGCCCGCCGACCCCGCCCGCCAGCGCGGCACCCGCCGCGAGGTACAACCCCAGGTCCCCGGCCCGGGTGGTGAGGAAGGCGACCACGCCCGAGCCCGCGCGGCGCTCCTCGCGCCACCAGAACCCGATCAGCGCGTACGAACAGGCCCCCACGACCTCCCAGGCCATGAGCAGCACGATCAGGTCGCGGGCAGTGACCGTCACGAGCATCGCGCCCGCGAAGACCAGCATCAGCCCGTGGAAACGAGCGCGGGACTCCGCAGCGCCGAACTCGCCCGCCGCGAAGACCAGTACCGCGACCAGGACGACCGCCACGGTGACCACCATGACTGCCGACAGGCCGTCCACGCCGAGCCCGATCCGCAGGCCGGCCAGGAACGGCATCGACACCTCGGGCGCGCTCACCGCGGCGACGATCGCCAGAACCGCGGTGACCGCCGCTGTCGCGATCCCGGCCCACGGGGCGAGCCGGTCGGCCCGGTGTCCCGACACCAACAGGGCCGTTCCGGCGAGGAACGGCAGCGCGATGAGCAACCACAGGGTCATCGGATCAGCCCTTGAGGTCGGCGGCGGAGTCGGTCATGTCCACGTCCCGCCGCCGGAAGATCGCCGTCGTCACGGCGAACCCGATCGCCATGTCCACCGCCATCAGCACGAGCGCGACGACCACGACGACCTGGCCGTCGGGACGGCTGGGCGAGGCGAAGTACCAGTAGGCCGACGCCGCCACGATGACGGCGTTGGCCATCAGCTCCAGCCCCATCATGATCATCACGATGGACTGCTGGGACAGCGCGCCGTAGAGGCCGACGCTGAACAACGCCGCGGCCAGGAGCAGGAACTGTTGCAGGATCACCGGTTCAAGCCCCCTCGCACCGGATCGTGCGGGCGCTTGGCGTCGAGCCGGTCACCGTAGCGGTCGTAGCGGCCCCGGTGCGCCGCCAGGACGACCGTGGCCACCATCGTGGCGAACAGGCACAGCCCGAGCACCATCATCACCAGCATCTTCGAGCCCATCAGCGCCTCGCCGAGCGCGCGGGTCGTGTCCTCCGGGCGCGGCTCACCGGAGGTCGGCCAGGGGATCAGGAAGATCCCGGCCGCGAGCGCGGCGAACACCGCGCCCGCGATCGCCAGGGAGCCCTTCTGGTTGTGCACCATGGTCATCGGCATCAACCCGGCCGGGTTCATCATGTACATGATCATGAACACGACCATGACGACCATCTCCATGATCATCATGAGGATCACGAGAACCCCCAGGTAGGCCAGGTTCAGCAGCAGCACCGTCCCGGCCGCGAAGACGAACGACGCCAGCAACGCGAACGTCGCCCGCGCCATCGAATCCACACGGAACACCGCGACCCCGGTGACGACCGAGCCGACGGCGCAGACCCAGAAGGCGATCTGTGCCCACATCACGTGCGCTCCTCTCTCACCGGGCAAGCACCACGAGCGACACCACGAGCGCCTGCACCAACGTCAGCGGGATCAGCACGATCCAGGCGATCTCCTGGTAGCGCTCCATCCGCACCGTCGGCACCCGGCGACGGATCCACACCAGCACCGCCAGCACCGCGGCGGTCTTCACCAGCGACCACAACCAGTCCGGCAGCAGCGGCCCCGCGCCACCGCCCAGGAACAACGGCACCGCGAAGGCCGCACCCGACACCAGCAGCAGCCACCGCCCCGCCTCGAACAGCAGCCGGTCTACACCGGACAGCTCGGCCGACGCTCCGCCGGCGAGGTCCGGCCCGACAGCCTGGTCGAACGGTCCCCAGAACGCCATCGCGAGCACCGACAGCAGGTAGACCACGAAGGCCACCGGCATCCACACCACGAACCACAGCTCGTCCTGGGCCGCCACGACATCCGCCACCCGCAGCGATTCCGCGCCCAGCGCGGCGGTGATCAACGCGAACATGTGCGGCAGCTCGTAGGCCAGGCCCTGGGCGACGAAGCGGTACCCGCCGATCAGGCCGAACGCCGAGTTGGCGCCCCACCCGACGAGCCACACCGCGGCCCACGCCACCGCCTCCATGGCGTTGAACCACACGATTCCGATCGAGAAATCCGCCACCACCCACCGGCCCAGCGGTGTCACCAAGGAGGCCAGGAAGCCGGCGACGACGAGGGCGAGCGCACCGCCGCGCGACAGCAGGAGGTCCGCCGCGAGCGTCCGGCGCCGTTGCTGGACCAGCAGCCCGGCCACGGCGCGAAACGGCTCGATGAGTGCGCCGTTCCGGCTTCCGGCCGCCTGGGACGCGAGCACCGAGTCCCAGGCCGCGGCGGCCGCGACGAGCAACACCAGGACGAGCGGCAACACCAGGCCGCCCCAGAACGGGAGCTGTTCAACCATGGGCCACCCGCGCACGCTCGAGTTCCGGATCCAGGCTGGCGACGATGAGCCGAGCGGCCGCGAACTCGCTACCGGCGAGCAGGCCTGGCAAGCGCTCGAGGGCCCCGACCGGATCCTCCGCGTTCGCGGCGACGCCGTCGCGCAGCTCCGCCTCGGCGTCGTGGAGCCACCGCGTCAACCGGTCCATCGCATCTCCGGCCAGCGGAGACCCCGGCTCGTCGAGCGCCCCGACGCCGGACAGCGACCACCGCAAGACCCGTGATCTGCGGACCCGGCGTGCCCACCGGGAGAACTCCGGGTCGATCCGCTCGCCTGCCAGGGCGCTGTCCCGCAACCGGGCCGCTACGACCGCCGCCTCCTCCCAACCCGCGACGGTCAGCAGCCGGCGACAGCTGTCGAGTCGCCGCGCCGCCGTGCCGGGCACGCCCTCCGCGAGCGACGACCAGAAGGGGTCGCTCCCGCGCGGGGCTGGAAGCAAGTCGATAGTCGCTTCCTGGATGACGTCGCCCTGGAGCGCCGTGCGGACCACCAGCCCCTCCGGCCACGCCGGCAGGATCGGGCCGAGCTGCACGTGCAGTTGATCCAGCTGCAGCCCGTCACGGTCCGGCGAGCGGTCGGCCATCGGGATACCGCCAGGCATCTCCATGCCGCTCATGTCGTGGCCCGCGTGCCCGCCGTGCCCGCCGTGATCGTCATGCCCGCCGTGGCCGCCCTGGTCCGCGTGCCCGCCGTGGTTGCCCTGGGCGGTGTGCTGGATGGGCTCACCATGGCCGGGGTGTTCACCATGGTCACCGTGGCCCGCGTGCCCATCGGGGCCGGCGGGCCTGTCGTGCTCGTGGCCCCCTTGGTCGTGCTTGGCGTGGTGTTCCTGCTCGGCGCGGTGCGCGGGCGAATCCCGGTGGTGCTGCTCGTGCCCGGCCTGGCCCTGCGACGCATGCTCGTGGTGCTGCGCATGGTCGTCGTGGGCGCCGTGATGGGGGGTCATCGAGGAGGCGGGGCCGTGATCACCGTGGCCGTGCGCCGCGCGCGGATGGCCTTCGTGCGGCTCGCCGTGTCCGTGGTCCATGGTGTGGGTCTCAGCGCCGTGGGCATCGGGGTGCTCACCGTGCTCGTGGCCGGCAGGGTCGTTTGGATGGGCTTGGTGCGCCTGGGCGCGCTGGTGATCGGCGGAGTGCAGTCGGCGTACCGCGTCGTCCAGTGCGCCCTCGACTTCCGCCGCGTGGAGGAGTTCTGCGCGGACACGGGGGAAGGGCATCTGCCGCCAGACCGCTTCGACCGCCGCGGCCATCGGCTCCTGTGGTTGGCCTGCGACGATCAGCAGGTTGGCTTCAGCCGGGTTGAGTGCCGGCCGCCAGCCACGGACTCGCGCCTCCCGCTCGGCGGCGAGGCGCGCGGCCGTACCGCCCGGCGCCGCGGCGATCAGCGGTCGCACGGGCGTCCGGCGGAGCAACCAGGATGTCAGGTCCACCGGAACACGCCCTCCCGCCACGCGTACCAGACGCCTGCGAACAGCAGCGCGAGGAAGAGGAACATCTCCACCACGGCCGCGGTGCCGACCTCCGAGACGACCAGCGTCCACGGGTACATGAACACCATTTCCATGTCGAAGGCCAGGAAGATCATCGTGACCGTGTACCAGCGGACGTGGTACCGCGACACGGCGTGCTCCGCGGGTGCGCCGCCGGACAGGAAGGGGTGGACCTCGCGTGCCGTGGGTGCCAATCGTGCCAGCATCGAGCCGCCGTAGATGGCGGCCACGAGCGCAACCACGGCGACGAGAGCCGTAACCGCACCAGTCACCGCGCCCTCCTGTGGTCGAAGTCGATCTACTAGGCAGCCTAGAGGGTGGGAACGCGTCCGGCCTGCCGACACGCTTTATACCATTACGGGGTAACCCTAATAGTGAAGAACGGCTCGCTCGGGTCGCCAAGCCGCCGGCTTGTTCCCCTGTGGTCGGGGTCCCTGTCACCTTCCGATGGTGGTGTCCGATGTTCAACACCTTCGCCCGTGCCTTCGTCGCGCGTCTCATCGATCCGCTCGGCGCGGCGCTGCTGAAGGTCGGGCTGACGCCCAACGTCGTGACTCTCCTCGGCGCAGCGGGCGCGGTCTCGTGTGCGCTCGTGTTCCTGCCGCGCGGGATGCTCCTCGCCGGCACCTTCACCGTGTGGGCCTTCGTGATGCTCGACCTGGTCGACGGGGCGATGGCCCGTGTGACAGGCGCGACCCGGTTCGGCGCGGTGCTCGACGCCACGTGTGATCGCCTCGTCGACGGCGCGCTCTTCGCCGCCATCACGTGGTGGGCGTTCGCGGTCGGCAACTCGCGGGCTGCGGCGGTCGCGCTCGTGTGCCTCGTGCTCGCCCAGGTGATCTCCTATGTCAAGGCGCGAGCCGCGGCGTCGGGTTTCCCCGCTGAGGGCGGTCTCGCGGAGCGCGCCGAGCGGCTGGTCATAGCGCTCATCGGCACCGGCCTTCAGGGTCTCGGCGTGCCTCACGCCGTCGAGGTGTCGCTGTGGTTGCTCGCGTTGCTGTCCCTGCTGACTCTCGCGCATCGAATCAGGGTGGTGGTCGAGGCCGCGCGGAACGCCGGTTGATGAGCGGAGCCCCGCAGGACAGCACGGTCACGGTTACGCGGTAGCCCTGACCGCGAGAAAGTCGTGGATCAGGCGCGCCAGTGCCACCGGCTGGTCCTCACTGATGAAGGGACCGGTGTTCTCGAGTAGTTCCAGGTGTGCGTTGGGCAGGATGCCGGCGAGCCGGTGCGCGTGCTCTTGCGGGAAGAACCGGCGCCGCTCGCGGGCCCAGGCGATCAGCGTGGGAAGGCGGAAGGTGACGAGGCCGCGAGCGGCTTCCTGTGTGAATTCGGAGCTGATGGACCGCACCAGTGCGGCGAAGTCCCGGCGCACGCCGCTGCGCTTCCGCAGTGGTTCGGTGTACGACCGCATGATCTCCGCCGGGATCGGCCGCTCGGTCAGCCTGCCGAAGGCGATCGGCAGTCGCTGGACGGCTCGCGAGCGGAGCCCCTGCGCGAGCAGGTAGAGCCCTGCGGGCGTGCGTCCGAACACCTGCAGGTGCTTGATCGGCGGAGGCAGGAAGTTGCCGAAGGCGTCGCACGGCGTCAGCACCAGCCGGCCGAGCCGGTTCGGGTGGCGCGCCGCGACCGCTTGCGCGATGGCACCGCCCGTGTCGTTGGCGACCAGCACCACGTCGTCGAGCCGGAGCGCGGCGAGGAACTCGTCAACGAGCTTCGCCAGCCCGAAGAGGGTGAAGTCGGTGCCGGCACGCATGGGCAGCCGGTGCGAACCGAGCGGCCAGTCGGGGGTGATGCAGCGGTACTGGCCGGCCAGTTCGGGGACGACGTTTCGCCAGACGTCACCGTTGGCGATGATCCCGTGCAGGAAGACGACGGGTGCGCCGGTCCCGCGCTCGCGGTACTCGATGGGGCCGGCGGTGAGCTCTGTTCGGCGCGGCGCGCCCAGCTGAGCGGAGATGGCCACGGTTTGCCTCCTTGGGCGTGAAGTCGGTTGTCACGAGACGCGAACAGCGACCGTGTGCCAGCCGCTCGCTCCGACGGGGTATGGGGGCCGCACCCGGCCGTCCTGGACCTCACCCGATCGGCTGATGGCCCGGGCCTGGACCGAGTGCGCACCTGGGCTGAGGTCGAGGGCGGCCGTCCATCGTCGCCACGATGACGGTGAGAGTTCGCGTGCCAGCCGCGCCGGCTGCCATGGGCCGTCGTCGGCGCGCACCTCCACACCCGCGACACCGTGTGGCGGTGCCCAGGCGACGCCGCCCACCGGGAGCGACCGGCCGGCTCGAACGCCCTCCGCCGGCACGTCGATGCGGGCTTGCGGCTGGATCCAGGCGGGCTCGTGGGGCCACCCCCGCGGGGACCAGTAGTCGGAGTGGGGGCCGGTCGTCAGTTCCAGCTCGGTCAGCCACTTCACGCCGGTGTACTGCCCGTAGATGCCCGGCACGAACACCCTCGCCGGATAGCCGTGCGCTGCCGACAACGGCCGGCCGTTGAGAGCGACCACGACGTAGCCCTTCCACTGCCCGGTCCGCAACGGCTCGGCAGGCAGGGAGATGGTGAACCCGTCGACCGCTCGCGTGACCAGCGTGTCCGCTTCGGCGGACGGGCTCGCCCGGTCCAGCAGGGTTCGCAGTGGCACGCCGTGCCACCTGCCGTTGCCCAGCCGGTGCCCGCCCACCGGATTGTGGACGCAGACCATGACCGCGTCGAACTCCTCGGCCTCCGCCATGAGGTCGGCCAAAGACCATCGCTGGGGTTCGGCGACGAGTCCCGCGATCGTGAGCCGCCACCGGCTTTGCTCGATCAGCGGCGTGCTGAGGTTGACATCCGTGACGTAGAACTGGTCGACCGGGGTGATGAGGGGAGCCAGCCCGGGCACCGCCGCGGCTCCGTCCTCGGGCACGGCGGCGGTCTCCAGCGGCCGCTGTGTCTCGACTTCGTGCCGCCGCCGACGACTCGCCAGCAGACTCCGCGCAGCCACCAGTGAACCGCTGCCCAGGAGGGCCCATGCTGTCGAGCGACCCAGGCCCGAGCTGCCGGACAAGGCGACACTCGTCGTAACAGCTCCGGCGGTCGCCGCGGCAAGAGTCACCGGAACCGACCGGGGCGGGCGGCGCAGCGCGAGCCCTGCGGTCGCGGTGGCGAGAGCCATGAGAGCCGAGGTGCGGGCGGCTTTGGGCAGACGGGCCAAGGCGGCGGTCGTGCTGATCGCCGTCGCGCCCACGGCTGCGCGGATCGCCGGCTTGTCCTGGCTCGACAGGAGCTTCACGGTCAGATCGACCACCTGCCGGGGGCTCCAGTCCACCACGCTCCGGCCGACGTTGTCGATCAACGACTGGCCCTTCGTGGCCCCGACCAGCTCGCCGAGACCCAGTCCCGCCAACCCGGCAGCGACCGCGCGGTACCCCGCGGTTCGTCGTGGGGCTCTCGGCTTCCTTCGCATGGCTCCTCCGCTCGCGATACTGGCCCGTATTCGAAGTGATACAGTAGCGTCTCATGGACGAATGGGAAAGCCGAGTCGCCGAGGCGGGTCTGGAAATCCTCGCCGAGGAGGGGTTGGCGGCTCTCTCGGTGGCCGGCATCGCGCGACGGCTGGGTGCATCCCGGATGACCCTGCACCGCAAGGGCCTGACCCGGGAACGAGTGATCGAACTACTGAGCATCCGGGCGGGCTACGAGTACCAGCAAGCCGTCTGGCCGACGCTCGTGTCCGACGGGACTGGGCTGGCGCGCTTGGAACGCGCCCTGCGAGCGACGTGCCAGGTCGCGGATCCGTGGCGGCACCTGTTGGTCGGCCTGTTCGCCGAGGACGGCGGGATCTTCCACGAACCCGAGAAGGTCAGCGGGGCCGAGCGTGACCGGGCGCTGGCAACTCGGACGGTGTTCGTCGAGCCCCTCGCGCGGCTGCTGCGGGACGGGATCGCCGACGGCAGTCTCGCCGAAGTGCCCGACGTCGACCGGACGGCGACCGTGTTGTTCAACCAGGTTGGCTGGACCTACCTGGCGTTGCGCGTCGGTCAACAGTGGACTCGGGAGCAGGCCGAGGACTCCGTGGTGACACTGGCTCTGGCCGCGGTGGCCGGACGTCCGCCCGGCTGATCAAGCCAACACTTGGCGGACCGTGAAAGTGCGGCCACCGTCGGACGAGTAGTGGATCCCTGTTTCGGTCGCCACGTACACGTCGGAAACGCTGGACGCGGCGAACGCGCCCGGTGGACCGGGCGCCTGTCCCCGTCGCGCCCAGCTGAGCCCGCCGTCTGTGCTGACGTAGATCGTGTTGTTCGGGTCGGAGCCCAGCAGCGTGTCAGTGGCAGGCCACTCCACGAAAACCAGGGCCGGGGCGTCAGGCAACGGGGAGAAGCTGCGCCCACCGTCGTCGCTTCGCATCAGTCCGTCCGCGGTGTTCGCGACGACGACGTCGGGATTGGCGGGGTCGACGGTGAAGTCGCTGAGGGCGAGGCGGGCTCGATTGTCCCAGTTCCGCATGTCGGTGGTCACCATGATCTGGCGGCTCTGGCTGTCGTAGGCGTAGACGAGGCCGTGCTTCGCTTCGATCGAGTGCAGGTCCGCGCGACCCGCGAGGGACAGCTCGTGCCAGGTCTGGCCCGCGTCGGTGCTTTCGACGAGGCCCAGGTGGGGAGGCCCGTCAGTGCGAGATCCGGGATGGCCGCTGCCGAGGAAATGCCGGGGCCCCACGACGGTGAACCCCATCACGTCCTGCACGGGGCCGACTCGCTCGGGTGTGCCGCCCGGTGGAAGTTTGAACAGTCCGTAGTGGCTCGCGGCGTAGAGCACGCCGTCCGCGGGGTCGACGCCGAGCCCGTGCACGTGTGCCAGGTCCGGCGTGGCGGATGTGCTGTCGCCCCCGGTCGCGGACGGCGCTGCGCAGGCGGACAGCGTCAGAGCTGTGATCGCGAGCAGCAGTTTGGTGTGGAGGCGTGCGCGCATGCCGACCTTTCCCCGGGGGGTCATTACTAGGAATACTAGTAGTCGCCTCTCTGGGGCCGGAGCGTGGCGTGGCACGTGATGATCCGGGCGACTTCGCCGGGCGCATCAGTGGGCACCAGATGTCCGCTGTGCGGGATCACGACCTGCGTCGCCGTTGGCAGTAGCTCGGCGGCGCGGCGGGCACCGCGACGACCGATGATGCGGTCTCGGCCGGCCCAGACGATGGTGACCGGTGCCGTGATCTCGGGAGCCCGACGGAACCGGTAGCGCCCGGTGTGCCGGCTCATCGCCGCGATGTCGCTGACCGCCAGCGCCGATGCCATCGTGGACGCTTCCTCTGCGCTGATCATGCTGGGTTCCGCCGAGAACAGGCCGAGCGCGGCGGATCGGGTCACGCGGCCGGCCAGGAGGCGGTCGCGCAGCGGGATGTGCAGGTTACGGCTGAGCTTCGATGCATGCCGCAGCGCTGCGGCCGCGTACCTGCCGCGGAGGGGACTCCAGAACCCGATGGGTGCGAGGGCGATCGCGCCGGAGACGTGAACCAGGCGTGCGAGTTCGAGTGCGACCGCGCCGCCCAGTGAATGTCCCAGGACGAGCGGCGTTTCGACACCACGGTCCCGGAGTGTGACCGCTGTCAGGCCGGCGAGCCGGGAAACCACGTCCGGCCCGTAGTCGAATCCGGGTTCCGCGCCGTGGCCGGCGAGGTCGAGAGCGAGAACGTCGGTCTTCGGCGGTAGTCGTCGGAGGAGGCGAGCCCACGCCCGGCTGTCCACTCCACCCCCGTGCAGAAGGACCAGCGTCTGGTTGACATCCATACCCCCGTACGGTAATAACTTGAACACCGGTGTTCAAGTTATGGAGGTGTCATGACCCACGCACACCACGCATCGGGTGCTCTGACCGCCCACGCGTCGCCCCCACCTCGTCGCTGGTCGGCCCTGGTGCTGCTCTGCCTGGCGCAGTTCATGCTGATCGTGGACATCACCGTCGTTCAGGTGGCGCTGCCGACGATCGGCACCGACCTCGGGCTGGGACGGGACGCACTGACGTGGGTGGTCACCGCGTACACCCTCGGGTTCGGTGGACTGATGGTCTTCGGCGGGCGCCTGGCCGACGCGTTCGGCGCACGCCGCACCCTTCTGGCCGGGCTCACCCTGTTCACGGTCGCCTCGCTCGTCTGCGGCCTGGCGACCGGAGGCGTCATGCTCATCGCGGGCCGCGCGGTCCAGGGTGTCGGAGCGGCGCTGCTCTCACCATCAGCGCTGTCGATCATCACCACGACGTTCAGCGGACGGGAACGTCATCGTGCTCTCGGAATCTGGGCGGCCATCGGCGGCAGCGGCGCTGCGGTCGGCGTGCTCCTGTCCGGGCTCCTGACGGCGGGGCCTGGCTGGGAATGGGTGTTCTTCGTCAACGTGCCCGTCGGGCTGTTCGTGGTCCTTGCGCTGCCCGTGGTCGTCCCGGCGCACCGCCGGGACGACCGGCGAGAAGGGCTTGATCTGCCCGGTGCGCTCTCGGTCACCGTCGCCACGGGCCTGCTCATCTACGCGCTGGTTCACGCCGGTGACGCCGGCTGGGGTTCGGCCGGCACGCTGCTCGCGCTCGCGGGATCGCTGCTCGGGTACGCCGCGTTCGCCTGGATCGAGTCACGTGCCCGCAATCCTCTGATGCGGCCGAGCACCTTCGCGCAACGGCCGGTGGTGTCCGGAACGTTCCTGATGCTGATCGCCACGGGCCTGCTGCTCGGCCTGTTCTTCCTCACCTCGCTGTACTTCCAGCACGTGCTCGGCTTCGGTGCGCTGAAGACGGGGCTGTTGTTCCTGCCGGTGGCCATCGCGCTCACGCTTGGCGCGCAGCTGGCGGCGCACCTGATCAGCAAGATCGGGGGCCGGGCCGTGGCCGTCGCGGGCTTTCTGCTCGCAGCGATCGGGGCCGGGCTGCTCACCCGGATCCATCCGGGTGCCGGCGTCTACGGCGATGTGCTGCCCGGGTTCCTTCTGGCCGCGGTCGGTATCGGTCCGATCTTCGTCACCGCCACGACGACCACCCTCGCGAACGTCGCGCACGCCGAATCCGGGGTCGCCTCCGGCGTGATCAACACCTTCCACGAGCTGGGTGGCAGTATCGGCGTCGCCGCCGTCTCGACCGTCGCGGTCGCTTCGATCGGTGCCATCGCACCTGACACCACCGGCTTCGTCGGCGGTTATCTCCTCTGCGCCATCGTGGCCGCGGCCGCCGGTGTGATCGCCGTGGGCCTCGTGCCGCCGGGCAAGCCGCAGGCGGTGACCGGGCACGGCCACTGATCGCCCGTACCCTGTGGACGTGGCCGCCACCCCACCACGCCGGCGAGCGGACGCCGAGCGCAACATCGACGGAATCCTGACCGCTGCCCGCGACCTGTTCGGCAAGGGCAGGAACCCCTCCATGATCGAGGTCGCGCAGGCCGCGGGTGTCGGCCGGGTAACCCTCTACAACCACTTCCCGTCCCGGGAAGTCCTGCTCGAAGCTGTCATCCAGGGTGCGATCGAAGACACCGATCGGGCCCTGAGCAACCTCCGCCTCGACCACGGCCCGCCGGCGGAATGTCTCGCCAGACTGGTGGGCACCTCATGGTCCATTCTGGACCAGTACCGCAGGCTCCACGCCGTGGCGCTGGAGGTTCTCGGGCCCGAACACCTGCGCCGCCGGCACGACCGGGCGTTCCGTCACGTCCAACGGCTCATCGCGAGGGGGCGGAGCGAAGGCGTGTTCCGCACCGACCTGCCGGAAGACTGGCTGGTCACGACCTGCTACGCGCTGATCCACGCTGCCGCGGACGAAGTCGGCAACGGCGAACTCACCACCGAGCAGGCCCCCGGCGTGCTCACCGCGACGTTGCTGTCCGTGCTCGAGACCCGCGCATCGCAACAGCACAGGCGGAGATGTGCCGAAGCTCACGATCCATCGGACGAAGCGGCCGGTCGACCTGATCACCAAGCGTGAGAAATACAACGACAACCTGTAGTACGAAACACGATAGTGGACAACGACTGCTCGTTACCCTACTGTGACCGCGGACCTTCGGGGAGGTCGAACAACGTTCGCTGATCCACAAAGGAGAACCACCTCAGGTGCGCCCGCACAACCGCAGACTCACCAACGCCGTCAGGGCCCTCGCGGCCACAGCGGTCCTCGCGATGACTCTGATCGCCATCCCCGCGGGGGCTCAGCCCTCCTCCGAAGGCTCCGAGGAGATGCAGCGGTACCAGGAGCTCGGTGCTGCCGCCGCGCAGGCTGACGAGGATCTGCTAGGCGCCCAAGCAGACCTGACCAACGCAAACATCATCCGTGACCGGGCCAACGCCGACCTGGCTGCCGCGAACGAGGCTCTCGCCCGCGCCCAGGCTGCCGAGGGGCAGTTCCGTGGCGCGGTGGACGAATTCACCGCGGAATCGTTCCGGGGCGGCCAGTTCGCCCGGCTGTCGGCGATCATGGGCAGCAGTTCGGCTCAGGACTACCTCGAGCGCATGTCGGCGTTGAGCATGTTGTCCGCCAACAACATGGAGGCGCTGACCCAGTTGCAGGCGGCGAGCAGCCAGGCGGCAACCGCCCAGGCAGCCGCCGCGGAGGCGAAGACCCGTGCCGATTCCGCGGCGGCCGAGGCGCAACAGGCACTGGACCTCGTGAACCAGCGCAGGCGGGATCTCAACACCCAGATCAGGCAGGTGCGGCAGGCGCTCAACGCCCTGTCCGCCAGCGAACGGGAAGTCCTCAACACGGTGCAGGACACCGGCTCCTACCTCGGGCCTCCGGGCGCGGCGAACGACGCGCTGCAGGCTGCGCTCTCCAAGCGTGGTTCCGAGTACGAGTGGGGAGCGACCGGCCCCAGCGAGTTCGACTGCTCGGGCTTGACCAGCTGGGCCTACAAGCAGGCGGGGGTCAGTCTTCCTCGGACGAGCCGGCAGCAGTACACGGTCGGCAGGCCGGTGTCGATGAACGAGCTCCAGCCCGGTGACCTCGTCTTCTTCGACGACGGCAGTGGTGATCCGTCGAAGATCCACCACGTCGGCATGTACGTCGGCAACGGGAAGATGGTCGACGCCCCGACCGAAGGGCAGCTCGTGGACGTCCGGTCCGCAAAGGGTGACGGACACTACATCGGCGCACGGCGGATCGTCGGCTGAGGCTGACGGCTCGTTGAGGACGCCGGGCGGCCACGGGCGCCACGCACCAGAAGAGAGTTGACCATGGGGAGCGAGGATCGGTGACGGCACCCGCCCGAACCAGGTGGCGGCGAGGATCGATCGGTTCCCTGCAGGTGCTGTGCGTGGTGCTACTCGTGGCGCTGCTGGCCCAGAGCTACCTGGTCGATCTGTTCGACGTAGCGGCGTTGCGGACCGGGTCGACGGTGTTCGTCGCCGTGGTGGTGCAGGCCCTGCCCTTCCTGGTGCCCGGAGTGCTGCTGAGCGGGGCGATCATGGCGTTCCTGCCCGCCGAGCGCCTGCGGCGGCTGCTGCCGCGCCGTCCTGGGCTCGCGGTTCCGGTCGCGGGCTTGGCGGGGGCCGCGCTGCCGGGATGCGAGTGCGCGTCGGTGCCGGTCGCGCGCCGGTTGATGCAGAACCAGGTGGCCCCCTCGGTGGCACTCGCGTTCCTGCTGGCCTCCCCGGCCATCAATCCGGTCGTGCTGGTCACCACCGCGGTTGCCTTCCCGGGCCGGCCCGAGATGGTGCTGGCCCGATTCGGAGGCTCGCTGGCCACCGCTGTGGTGACGGGCTGGTTGTGGCAGCGGTTCGGCCGCGCCGAGTGGATCGCGGAGCGTGCGCTGGGCCGGCTGTCCGGGCCGGTCGGCGAGTCCCGCTGGCGGGTGTTCACCGAGACGGCACGGCACGACCTCGTCGAAGCGGGTGGGTTCCTCGTCATCGGCGGGCTCGCCTCCGCCGTTCTCAACGTCGTCGTCCCGCAGTCCTGGCTGGGCACCCTGGGCGGGAACCTGGTGCTCGGCGTGCTCGTCATGGCCGTGCTCGCCGTTGTGCTGGCGCTGTGCAGCGAGGCCGACGCCTTCGTCGCGGCATCACTTTCCGCCGTTCCCCTGGTGCCCAGGCTCGTGTTCCTGGTGGTCGGCCCGGCCGTCGACCTCAAGCTCATCGCGCTGCAGACCGGGACCTTCGGCCGCCGGTTCGCCCTCCGCTTCGCGCCACTGACGTTCCTGGTCGCCATCGGATGCGCCGTCGCGGTCGGGCTGCCTCTGCTGGGGAGTGGTCGATGAAGCGGGAGACGCAGAACGTACTTCTGCTCCTGGTCGGGGGCGCGCTGATCAAGATCGTCCTCGACGCCGGCTATCTGCGCTACGTCAAGCCGGTCATGGCGCCGTGGCTGCTGACCGCCGGCATCGTGATCGTCGCGCTGGCGATCCTCGCCATCGCGCGCGACATCCGCGCCGCCCGCCCAGGCCCAACCGGGCAGGCCGGACCGCCTCCAGGCCCGGCCTGCGCCGACGAGCACCATCACGCCCCACGAAGCCCGTGGCTGCTCCTTGTCCCCGTCCTGGCCATCTTCCTCATCGCCCCTCCCGCCCTGGGCGCCGACGCGGGTCAACCGGGCGGGGAATCGCACCGTGGCTGCCCCCAGCCCGGACACCACGCGCCGCGTCCCCTTCCCACCCCTGCCGCCAGGCGAGGTCGTCCCGATGCGCTTCACGGATGTCATCACCCGCGCCGGGTGGGACAGCGCCGGGACGCTCGACAGCCGCACGATTCAGGTCACCGGGTTCGTCGTCCGCAACAAGGCAGGCGCCCCGTTCCTCGCCCGCATCGTCATCAACTGCTGCGCCGCCGATGCCTTCCCCCTTCATGCGCGGCTTGTCGGTGACAACCTCGGTCACTACCGGGACGACCAGTGGCTGACCGTCACCGGAACCGTCGCACCCAACACCGCGACCGAAAGCAACCGCTACACGCCGACCTTGATCGTGCACAGTGCTCGGCCGATTCCCACCCCACAGGACACGTACGAGTACTGACGCGCCTGGACGAGAAGCCGTTCTGCGACGGAGTCCATGTCAGGAACGGGTTCTCCGCTGCTGAGCGGTCTTCCCAGCCCGGGGCGCCGGGGTCCGTCCGCGCTGCCCAGGAGCAGCGCGGCGTCCCTGAGATAATGCTGTGCTACTGCCCGACCTTCCCGCATTGGCCGTCGAGCTTGTGCCCGAAGAACGCGTTCTCGTTGGCGGATTGGATCGCTCTGAGGGTGCTTTGCTCGGAGTGCGACCCGGCGCCCGGAGTTTGACCGATCGGATCGGCGACGTCGCCGAGCGGGTGGTGCGCGTCCGCGGTCGGATTGGCACAATCGGCCGACTCGACAATCGGATGAATTGTTGCGGACGCGACGCCGCTCATCAGGCCGAACGACAACGACAGGGCGGCGGCGAATGCGAAAATCTTGCGCTTCATCATGACTCACCTGAGTTCCGGTCGATGGTGGAATCTCACTATGCGCCCATGGATGTGGGTGGACAAGGGGCGGCGTGCGCTCATTTGTTCACTTATCGCGACCGGTTGCGGATTTTGATTCACCGGCGAAGCAATTGTCAAAACTGTAATTCGCGAACTGTCGAGGGTTTGGATTCCTTGTGCACCCGAGAAAGTCTGATTCGACGTCGGTGCCGTCAGGTTGTTCAGCTGGTGAGGAAGTCCGGCGGGTGTCGAGTCGGCTGATGTTGCTGACAAGCACAGCTGACCAGCGTTCGGGATGCCCGGGTCCTGCATCGCTACCCCTCGATTCTATCGCCCGTGACTGTTATCATCGCCATGTGACGATGAATAGCACCGATGGATGCCTCGCGTCGAGTGGGTCTGGGTTGGATCCGGCCGTGGCGCTGTTCCACAGCCTTTCGGATGCCACGCGGCTGGCGATCGTGCAGCGGCTTGCCCATGGTGAGGCGCGGGTGGTCGATCTGGTGACCGAGCTGGGGTTGGCGCAGTCGACGGTGTCGGCTCATGTCGCCTGCTTGCGGGATTGCGCGCTGGTGGTGGGGCGCCCGCAGGGCCGGCAGGTGTTCTACAGCCTGGCCCGGCCGGAGTTGATGGACCTGCTGGCATCGGCGGAGACGTTGCTGGCGGCCACGGGCAACGCGGTGGCGCTGTGCCCGAACTACGGCACGGATTCGTCGGTCGCCGGTGTGGACGAAGAGACGAGGGAGAGCGCGAGATGAGCGACGCGTGCTGCGGCCACGACGAACCGGTGGTCGGCGAGGAGGCCGAGGAGCACGAGCCGGAGCGGCTGTGGCAGGTCCGGGAGCTGCAGTTCGCGGCGGCGTCCGGAGTGTTCCTGCTGGCCGCGTTCATCGCGAGCTGGGCCGGTGCCGCGCGGCCGGTCGAGCTGGTGCTGGAGGCGGTGGCGTTGGTGGTCGGCGCCTACACCTTCGTGCCGTCCACGCTCAAGCGGCTGGTCAAGGGCAAGATCGGCGTCGGCACGCTGATGACCATCGCCGCGGTCGGCGCGGTGATCCTCGGTGAGGTGGGCGAGGCCGCGATGCTGGCCTTCCTGTTCTCCATCAGCGAGGGCCTGGAGGAGTACTCGCTGGCCCGTACCCGCCGCGGCCTGCGCGCGTTGTTGTCGCTGGTGCCGGAGCAGGCCACCGTGCTGCGTGGCGGCACGGAGCTCGTGGTGTCCCTGGCGGAGTTGCGGGTGGGCGACCGGATGCTGGTCAAGCCGGGGGAACGGCTGGCCACCGACGGCATCATCCGCGACGGCCGTACCGCGCTGGACGTTTCGGCGATCACGGGGGAGTCGGTGCCGGTCGAGGCCGGCCCCGGGAGCGAGGTGTTCGCCGGGTCGATCAACGGCACCGGTGTGCTCGAGGTCGAGGTCACCACGACCGCCGAGGACAACTCCCTCGCGCGGATCGTGAAGATCGTCGAGGCCGAACAGGTCCGCAAGGGCGCCTCGCAGCGGCTGGCCGATCGCGTCGCCAAGCCGCTCGTGCCGGGGATCATGGTCGCTGCTGCCCTGATCGCGCTGATCGGCAGTCTGCTGGGTGATCCGGTCACCTGGATCGAGCGGGCCCTGGTCGTCCTGGTCGCGGCCTCGCCGTGTGCGCTGGCGATCTCCGTACCCGTGGCGGTGGTGGCCGCGGTGGGGGCGGCCAGCAAGCTCGGCGTGCTGGTCAAGGGCGGCGCGGCGCTGGAGGCGCTCGGCAAGGTGCGCGGGGTGGCGCTGGACAAGACGGGCACGCTCACGGCGAACCGGCCCGCGGTGATCGAGGTCGCCACGACCGGCGGCGCGAGCCGTGAGCGGGTTGTGCACCTGGCCGCGGCGCTGGAGGCGCGTAGCGAGCACCCGCTCGCCCGCGCGATCCTCGCCGCTGTCGATGAGGTGTCCCCGGCGGCGGACGTGGAAGCGGTCACGGGAGCGGGACTCACCGGCCGTGTGGATGGCCGCAGCGTCCGGCTCGGCCGCCCGGGCTGGCTCGAGCCCGGCGCGCTCGCCGCGGACGTGGAGCGGATGCAGCAGGCCGGCGCGACCGCGGTGCTGGTCGAGGACGACGGCGAGGTCGTCGGGGCGATCGCGGTCCGCGACGAACTCCGTCCGGAAGCCGCCGAGGTGGTGGCTCAGCTGCGCCGGGACGGCTACCACGTCGCGATGCTGACCGGCGACAACCACGCCACGGCCACGGCGCTGGCCAAGGACGTCGGTATCGAGTCCGTGCACGCCGAGCTGCGGCCGGAGGACAAGGCCCGTCTGGTGGAGAAGCTGCGGGTTCAGCGGTCGACGGCGATGGTGGGCGACGGAGTCAACGACGCACCCGCTCTGGCGACCGCGGATCTGGGCATCGCAATGGGCGCGATGGGCACCGACGTGGCCATCGAGACCGCCGATGTCGCGCTCATGGGCGAGGATCTGCGGCACCTGCCGCAGGCGTTCACCCACGCCCGCCGCGCACGCCGGATCATGCTGCAGAACGTCGGCTTCTCGCTGGGGCTGATCATCGTGCTGATGCCGCTGGCGCTGTTCGGCGTGCTCGGTCTGGCCGCCGTGGTGCTGGTGCACGAGCTGGCCGAGGTCGTGGTCATTGCCAACGGCGTGCGTGCCGGGCGCACCCGGCAGCTGCAGATCACGACGGCTGCGCACCGGCCAGCCGCGGCGGTGCCGGCCGGGGTCGGCGCATGACCGACAGCCCAGCGAGGAAAACGGCCAGGGCGAACCGCGTGCGGCTCGCCCTCGCCGCCACCGCCGTCCTGCTGGCCGCGCTCGATCTCGGCCTGAAGATCTGGGCGGAGCGCGCGTTGGCTGACGGGTCCTCGGTGGATCTCGCGCTGATCGACCTGCGGCTGGCGTTCAACTCGGGGGTCGCCTTCAGCCTCGGTGACTCCCTGCCCGGCGGCGTCGTCCTCGGCGTCGCCGGGCTGGTCATCGCCGGCCTGGTCGTGTTCGCGTGGAAGGCGGCGCGCACTGCGACGGCGCTCGTGTGGACGGCTTTGGCCGCGGTGCTGGCCGGGGCGGCCGGCAACCTGGCCGACCGGGCGGTGGACGGCGTCGTGACCGACTACCTGCACACCGGGTGGTTCCCCACCTTCAACCTCGCCGATGTCTTCATCACCGTGGGTGCCGCGGTACTGGTTCTCGCCAGTCTCCGCAACACCGACAGCAGCGACTCGACCGCTAGACCAGGGTGATCCAGTAGTCCCAGAACGCCGCGAGCACGGCGATCCCGATGAGCAGGTACCACGCGGTGAGGATGAGGCCGTGATAGGCCGTCAGCACGTTCACGGCGGCCTGGGGTGCGCGCAGGTGGCGGTGTCCCAGGTTGTGCACGGTGGTGTACCAGAAGATCGGGATCGTGACCGCCCACACGACCATGCAGTACGGGCACAGGGCGCCGATCTCGTACAGGCTCTGGTAGATCAGCCAGTGCACGAAGACGATGCCGAGCGTGGTGCCGGCTTGCAGGCCGAGCCAGTACCACCGGGGCAGTGACGCCCGGGCGAGGAGGACGACCCCGGTCGTCACGACCACGGCGAAACCGGCGATCCCCAGCAGCGGGTTGGGAAACCCGAACACCTCGGCCTGCGCGGTGCGCATGATCGAGCCACAGCTCAGGACGGGGTCGATGCTGCAGGAGGGCACGTAGTCCGGGTCCCGCAGCAAAGCGATCTTCTCGATCGTCAAGGTGACGGAGGCGGCCAGACCGATCAGCCCCGCGCCGGTCAGCAGCCAGGGCAGCAGCCTGGTGGTGAACGCCGAGCGCTGACCTGTCGATTCTGTCGTGGCCGTGGTCACCGGGCCAGCTCCTGGTCGATCGCGGCCTTCAGGCCCTGGTAGGTGGGCCTGCCCTGGAAGACCGAGCCGTTGATGAAGAAGGTCGGCGTGCCGCGCACTCCCAGTGCGGTTCCGTCGGCCTGGTCGCGGCGCACCCGGTCAGCGACCTCGGGGCTGTCCAGATCGGACTCGAACCGGGCCATCTCCAGGCCGAGCTGGCGGGCGAAGCCGAGGAAGGTGTCCCGGTGCGACACCTGCTGGTCTCCCCACTGCGGCTGGTTGACGTACATCAGCTGGTACATCGGTTCGAGCTTGCCCTGCCGCCCGGCCGCCTCCACCGCACGCGCGGCCAGTTCAGCGTTGCGGTGACTGCGAATCGGGAAGTAACGCATCACGAACGTGACCCGGTCACCGTACTCGGCACGCAGCTGTTCCACACCGGGGAAGGCAGCGCCGCACGCCTCGCACTCCAGGTCCAAGAACTCCACGACCGTGACCTTGCCATCGGCCGCGGAGGCCAGCCGGTGACTGTCCGGCCGCACCAGCAACGATTGCGCCTCGAGCGGCAGCGAGCCGGCGGAGGAAGCGACCTCCGTGGACGGAGCCTGTCGGCCGGTGCCGTTCACCACAAGGAGAATCCCGACCACAGCGGCGACCACCGCGACCACGACCAGCGAGAGCTTCGTGTTTCGTGTCATGACGAGGAAACCTTTCGAGGAATGTCAGAGCAAGGTGGTGAATCCGGCTATCGGGCTGCGCAGGGCCGCCACGAGCGAACCCCACAGCCCGGTCACGAGCAGCACGCCGACCGTCAGCAGGAGAACGCCGCCGACGATCTGCACGCCCCGGGTGTGGCGCCGGAGGAACCCGGCCGTGCCGACCGCCCAGCGGGCACCCAGCGCCAGGAACACGAAGGGCAGCCCGAGCCCGAGGCAGTAGGCCAGCACCAGCAGCAGGCCCCGCCACAGCGCGGGTCCGGCCTGGGTGCCGCTGGCCAGGGCGATCACACCGGCGAGGGTGGGGCCCAGGCACGGTGTCCAGCCCAGGCCGAACACCGCGCCGAGTGCGGGAGCGCCCCAGATGCCGCGTCGCGGGCGGTGCCGGAGGCGGAACTCCCGTTGCAGCGCGGGAATCAGCCCCAGAAAGGCCAAACCCATCGCGATGGTGACGACACCGCCGAGGCGCTGCAGGAGGTCCTGGTTCATCAGCAGCGCGTCGGACACGCCGAGCACGGTCAGCACCGCTGCGCAGAAGACCACGGTGAAACCGAGGACGAACAACAACGCGGCACCGGCCACCCGCCAGCGGTCCCGCCGAGCCGCGCCGTCATCGGCGACCTCGCCCGGGTCCGTGCCGACCAGGCCCGCGAGGTAGGCCAGGTAGCCGGGCACCAGCGGGATACAACACGGTGAGGCGAAGGAGATGATGCCCGCGGCCAGCGCGACGAGCGTGGCGAGGACGAGCGGTCCCGAGATCGCGAGGTCGGTCAGGCTCACGGCAGACCGCCCGGGACGGACGGCTCCGCCGCGATCCGTTCGACGACCGGCTGCAGGTCGGTGTCCAGGAGCGCGGTCAAGAAGACCGCCGCCACGCGATGCTGGCGATCCAGGACGATCGTGGAGGGCACCACGTTGCGGGGAAAGCCCCGCAACGCCAGCAACGTCCGGCCGGGCGGATCGTAGAACGACGGGTACCCGACATCGAGGTTGCGCACGAAGTCCTCGGCCGCTCCACGCATCTCGTCGCGGACGTTCACCCCGAGGAACTGGATACCCGAGTCGCGGGTCCGGGCGAACACCCGCTCCAGATCGTCCGCCTCGCCCCGGCACGGACCGCACCACGAACCCCAGATGTTGAGGACGACGACCTGCCCCGCGTAGTCGGACAGGCTCAGCCGGCGGCCCGGTTGGGTCAGGCTCTCACCCGACATCTCCGGCAGCTTGCCCCGCTGCTCCGGCGGATCGTAGAAGATCCTCGTCTGCCCACCGGGCGCGACGAACTCGAACGTGCTGCCCGGGACCACGGCATCGGACCCGGTGCCGCAGCCGGTCACGGCCAGCGCGGCGAACACCGCGACCACGGCGGTCCGTGACCGCGCACGGCGCTGGCAGGGGAAAAATGCGCGCACAGAAGAACTCCAGTGCTCGTCGGAACGTAGGTGCGGGTTCCACCGCGTCACCGACGCGCCGATCAGGGCGTCAGGACGAGTCGTGGAACCGGCCTACGTCCGGAGCACGCAGAGTTGTTCGATGCAGGGGGCAGCGGGCCGACTTCCGGCGGGGAACAGCCGACGAGCCGGACCGGGCTGTGACGGCAGGGTCCCGGGGCGGCGCAAGCCGGTCGCGACGAACAGGACTGCCATCAGGACCATCAGTCACGCGCCGAGCACATCGTCCACGCCGTCGGGCGGTTGCGGGGTGAGGGCGGCGCCCGCATTCAGGTCGACGAGAGGTGCCGCGGTCACCTGAAAGGTCACGGCGCTTGCGGTGTCCCCCGCGGGAAGGCATGGCCCGGCGCTGCCCACAGCGCACGGGGAGTCGTGGAGCATGGCGATACCGGCGACAATCGCGAGCACCGCGACGAGCCGCGCGAAGGCGGATCGCGCGGAGGGCCGGGAGCTCACGGTGCCGGGCACGCCAAACAGGCTAACCACCGCGTTCCGCCGTTCTCACAGCCGCCCACCTTCGAGACGAGGTGTGCGGACCTTGCGTGATCACCGCACAATGATACATAAATACATAGCAATGTATGCATATGAGAGGAGATGCCGGTGGACAGCAGGATGCTCGGGGGTGTCGCCTTCGCGGCGATGGTGGTCTTCATGGTCGTGGCGTTCGGGCTGCGCGCGGTCTTGCAGCACCGGCGGACCGGCTCGACAGGGTTCCACGGCGTGAGTGGCAGGCCAGGGTCGGTGGAGTGGTGCGGCGGCGTCGCGTTCGTCCTGGCGCTCGCGCTCGGGCTGGTGCCGCCGGCCGCTCAGTGGGCTGGCCTGGTGGCACCGCCAGCCTGGCTCGGGGCACCGGTGGTTGTCCTGGTCGGAGTCGTGCTCGCCGGTACGGGTGTGGTGCTGACGGTGACCGCGCAGGGTGCCATGGGCTCGTCCTGGCGGGTGGGCGTGGCGGCGGGGGAGCGGACGAACCTCGTCATCAAAGGCCTCTTCGGGCTCGTGCGCAATCCGGTGTTCACCGCCATGATCATCGCGGCCGCCGGGCTGGTGCTCCTCGCCGCGAACGTCATCGCCGTCGCGGGGCTGGTCGTGCTGATCGTGGCTGTGCAAGTGCAGGTGAGGTTTGTGGAGGAGCCTCACTTGCGGGCGACGCAGGGGAGAAGTTACCTCGCTTACGCTGCGCGAGTGGGCCGGTTCGTGCCTGGCGTGGGCCGGCTTCGCGAGGTGCGGAACGCGGAAACCGCGTCGAGGAAGGGCTGAGTGATGGCACAGGACCACGGTCACGGGCACGGAATGACCGCGGCGCAGGCCGCAAGCCCGTCCAGTAAGCACGTCCGCCGGTTGGCGATCGCTGCCGGGCTTGGCCTGGCGACGTTCGTGACGCAGGTCGTGGTCGGCCTGTCCACGTCGTCGCTGGCGTTGCTGTCGGACTCGGCGCACGTGTTCACCGACGTGTTCGGGATCTTCATGGCGCTCGCGGCGATCCTGGTCGCGCGGCGGGCGAGCGACCGTCCGAACCGGACCTTCGGCCTGTACCGGTCGGAGGTGTTCGCCTCCCTGTTCAACGCTGTCCTGCTGTTCGCGGTGGCGGGGTGGGTGCTCTATGAGGCCATCGACCGGCTCGCTGAACCGCCCGAGGTGCCCGGGCTGCCGGTCACCATCGTCGCCGCGGTCGGACTGGTGATGAACGTCGCGGCCTTCGCGTTGCTGCGGGCCGGCGCCAAGGAAAGCCTGAATGTGCGGGGCGCGTACCTCGAGGTCATGGCCGACATGCTCGGCTCGGTCGGCGTGCTCGTGAGCGGGCTGGTTACCCTGGTCTTCGGATGGCGCTACGCCGATCCGGTCGTCGGCGTCGCGATCGGCTTGTTCGTGCTGCCGCGGGCGTTCGCGTTGGCCCGGCAGGCCCTGAAAATCCTGTTGCAGCATGCTCCCGATCGCGTCGACGTCGAGGAACTGACGAACGACATCCGCGCTCTGCCGCCGGTGACCGACGTGCACGATGTCTACGTGTGGACCCTGACGTCGGGGATGGAAGTGGTGTCGGCCCACCTTCTCGTGCGCCGTGGCGCCGACTCAGCCGCTGTGCTGCGTGCCGCGCAGACGATGCTCGCCGAGCGCTACCAACTCGAGCACGCGACTCTGCAGGTAGAACCGGAGGACGGCGCCGGCCACTGCGCAGACTTGAAATGGTAGCGGCGTGATCAGGGTGGGAAGTAGCTCGATTTGATGCCGCCGAGATCGGTTCGCGAGCGCTGGTGCCCCGCGTTCGTCGATGCTTCTGCTGAACTGGCGGCGGACCCGCCCGCGACGGTCGAGCGACGCTCAGGACTTCTTCGTCCACTCCTCCCAGGTGAACCGCCAGTCTGTCCAACCATCGCCGGGCCTGACCTGCTCGCCGGTGTCGCTGACCACCACCACATCGCCCGCGCAGAGGGCTTACCGAGACTGACCGGCGCGGTGAGCACGAGCTGCCTGTCTTTGTACATCCGGAGCTGCTTGTCCGTGTCCGAGACGCGGGACACGATCGAAGGCCCCGTCTGAAAGCTGATGCGGCGGTTCGTCTCCCCGAGGACATCGCCGCCCGTTGCTCGCCCGTCGATGGCGATGTCCAGTGTGATCTTGGTGTAGGCCGGCCAGTATTCCTTGGTCCTCGCGGGAGCGTTTAGGCGCGATCGTTGTCCTCGTCAGGTGGCGGACGTCTTATGCCGGACCTGTGGGCCTCGGTCACCTAGCTGATGTTGTTGCGGCGTTCGAGGAGGACGGTGTCGTGCCAGGTGCCGTCGCGCTGGGCGATGCGTTCGCGGATGCCGATGGTGCGGTAGCCGGCGGAGTGGTGCAGGGCGAGGCTGGCGCGGTTTTCGGTGAAGATGGAGGTTTGCAGGGTCCAGTAGCCGGCCTCGTCGAGGGCGATGACTTGCTGGCGGATGAGGGCTTTGCCGATACCCCGGCCGCGGTAGCCGTCGGCGACGTAGATCGAGGTTTCGGCGACGCCGGAGTAGCACTCGCGGGTGGAGACCGGGGTGGCGGCGGCCCAGCCGGCCACGGTGCCGTCGATCTCGGCAACCCAGCGCTGTCCGTCGATCCACTTTGCGTCGAGGGTGGCGTGGCTGGGGACGTCGGTCTCGAACGTCGCGACCCCGGTCGCCATGCCTTCGCCGTAGATGCGGCGCACCGCGGACCAGTCCTCGTCGCGCAGGGCCCGGACGGTGACGTCGGCGGGCACGTCTTCCGGGCAGCACGGACGCGGCGCGAGCAGCCCCATGACCGCGTCAGCGGCCTGCGGAAGGCCGGCGCAGCACGCCGCATTGACCGTGACGATGGTGGCGGTGCCCTCCTTGCGGGCCTGCACGAACCCGACGTCGGCGAGTTTGCGCACGTGGTGTGAGCAGGTGGACTGGCTGATCCCAAGCAGGTCGGTCAACGCGCCGACGGTGATCCCGCGGGGCGCGGTGGCCACAGCGTGCAGCAGCCGCACCCGGGTCGGTTCGGCCAGGCAGGCGAACCAGTCGGCGTAGGTGGCGGCTTCCCCGTCCGGCAGGACCTGCGCCTGGGGCGCGACAGTCGTGGTCATGCCCCCGAGTGTATCGACCCGAATCGATGGTTGCATCAATCGACCCCGGTCGATAGAGTCTGCCATAACGTGCTCAATCGAGCTGGATCGATGAAAGGGGTCGGGATGAGCGAGCTGCCCGTCGTGGTGGTGGGGGCCGGGCCGATCGGGCTGGCGGCTGCTGCCGAGGTGCTGGAGCGGGGTCTGGAGCCGCTGGTGCTGGAGCGTGGTCCGCAGGCGGGGGCGTCGGTGGCGCAGTGGAACCACGTGCGCTTGTTCTCGCAGTGGTCGGAGCTGGTGGACCCGGCGGCCGGCCGCCTGTTGGAGGCCACCGGCTGGGAACGCCCCGCGGCCGAGGGCTACCCGACGGGACAGGAGTGGGTCGCGCGTTACCTGGCCCCGTTGGCCGCCGCGCTGGGCGAGCGGGTGCGGTTCGGCGCCGAGGTGGTGGGGGTGGCGCGCCGTGGCCGGGACCGCGTGGTCGACCACGGGCGCGACACCGAGCCGCTGACGGTGCACG
>NZ_JBEXTZ010000028.1:0-84273 GCF_040614195.1 Amycolatopsis sp. NPDC006125 | reverse complement strand
CCGCCCCGCACCCGGCGCACGGCCGTCCACGCCTGCGCCGCCCGGCCGTCGTCCGGCCCGGCGCCCGACCACAGCGCCACGTCCACCGTCCGGCCCAGCGACCGCAGCTCCTCCACAGTGGACTGATCCACGAACCGGGCGGCAGCGGTCGCGAGGTCCCGCACGGTCATCCCCGCCGTGACGGGCACGCCGTGACCGCGCAGCCGGTCCCGCACCTCTTCCCAGGCGCCGATCACCGCGCCGGATCCACCCCGGCGCCGTCGCCGCCACGCCCGCACGCCCTTGGCCAGCGGCACGCCGAACACCCCGAGCAGCACCACGGCGAGCAGGACCGCCCCCGTCACCGCCCACGGGAACCGGCCGGTCCCGCCTCTCCCGTCGCCGGTGCCCTCTCCCGCCGCCACCGGTGGGTCGAGCAGGTCCTGCGACGCGGGCAGCTGCGCCCGTGCCCCCGCGGTCGCGGCGGCCAGCCCGGCGCCCGCGGCCGCACCGGGCGCGGCGGTGCCCGTCGGGTCGAGCGGCACCCAGCCGACGCCCTCGACGGCCACCTCCGGCCAGGCCAGCACGTCGCCGTTGCTCACCACTGTCGTGCCGGTCGGCGCGCGGAAGCCGACCACGAGCCGAGCCGGAATGCCGCGCACCCGCGCCAGGGCCACGTAGGCGGCGGCGAACTGCTCGCTGGTGCCGCGCTTGGCGGTCAGCAGGAACTCCGCGAGCTGGGGCCAGGAGTGCCCGGTCGGCAGGTTCTGGCCGCTGGCGAGCCGGTAGTTCTCCCGGAAGAACCGCTCCAGCGCGAGCGCCGCCTGGAAGGTGGGCCGGGTGCCGTTCACCGCCCGCTCGGCGAGCTCGGTGATCCCGGGCGGCACCGTGCCGACGCCGGACAGGCCGCCGGGCGCGTCCGGGTCGATCGCCGCGCCGTACAGCGAACCCGCCGGGATCTGCGGCGCCCACCAGGTCAGGGTGTAGTCGCCGGCGCGGCCGCCGTCCGGCACGAGCAAGGTGCCCTGCTGTTCCTCCACCAGCGGCTCGGCGCCGCTCACTCCGGCGGGCCAGGTCTGGCTCGGCAGCCACGGCCCGCCGAGGTCGACGGCGGAGATCCGGGCCGTGCGCGCCTCGACCGGCACGGTCACCTCCGGGCCCGGCCGGAGTTCGCTGCCGAGCGTGCGGTAGCGGGCGCCGGGCGACCAGTTGACGCCGTCGAACTCGTCCAGCACCGCCACGGCCCACCGGTCCACCCCGGCCGCGCCGTCGACGCGGAACACCGGCGTGCCCGGGTGGGCGAGCCGGTAGGCGATGTCGTCCAGCGGGTTGGCGATCTGGACCTGCGTGAGCGGGGCGAGCTGGTCGTCCTTGAGGGAGTACTTCGCCGGCGGGGACGGGACGGCGACCCCGGCGACCACCACGGCCGCGGCGGCGAGCGCGACGGCCGCGGACGGGAACACCGGCCGCCGCCCCTGTCCGCGCCCGGTGGCGAGCACGGCACCCGCCGCCACGGCGTACGCGAGCGCCGTGCCCACCGCGCCCCAGCCGGACGCCGCCGCGTAGAACTGGCTGAGCACCACGACGGCGAGGCTCGGCACCAGCGCGGCCAGTGGCCGGGTGAGCCGGAGCAGTTCGGCGCCGAGCACCGCGGCGAGGACCGTCAGCAGCGGCACGAACAGCAGCACCGCGGGCTCGGGACGGGCCGGCCAGGTGGAGCGCAGTGCGAGCTGCCAGGACTGGGACACGCCGTCGGCGAGCGCGCGCAGGGTCTCACCGGTGGGCACCCCGCCCGCGGTGGTCGGCCACAGGGTCGTCTCGACGACCGCGAGCAGGCCGGCGACCAGCGCGACCAGGGGCCGCCAAGCCAGCGAGCCCGGCGTGCGCATCACGGCGACGACGACGAGCACGACGGCCGCGGGCACCCCGACCGGCACCAGGAGCGCGGAAAGGCCGAACACCGGGGCGAACAGCAACCCCGCGACCACCGCCGCGAGCACCACCCCGGCGGCGGGGGTGATCGCGGCGCGATCTCCACGTGCGGTGCTCATGCGACCACCCCGGACCATGGGATTGGACAGTCCGGATGCGACAGTCGTGCGACGAAGGTGTGCTTCACGCCGTCACCTCGTGCGCTGAGCGCAGCCACGAACGGCAGTCCACAGCAGACACGTGCGATGTCCAGGCGTGCCTCACCCCGCCACCTCGTTCCACAACCGCACCGCTTGCACCGCATCGGGGGCCAGCAGCACCCGTGCGCCCGGCGCCGCGGCCATCCGTGGTCCCGGTCCTTCCAGCGCGACCAGGAAGATCGTGTCGAACCGGTCCCGCAGCCAGGTCAGTGCGGGCGGCTCCGTGCGCGCCGAGCTGACCAGCACCAGGCATCCGCCCGCGCCGCCGCGTGCGGACAGCGCCGGCGGCACCAGCGCGTCCGCCGGGGCCTGCGTCACCTGGCACAGCTCGTCCAGCAACTGCCGGGTCGCGGGCAGGCCGCCGGGTGTGGGCAGGTCGAGCCCGCCCGCGGTGACCAGCCGCGACGGGTGCCCGGCCCGCGCCGAGGCCACCAGCAGCGACGCGGCCACGTCGGCCGCCTCCTCGAACCCGGCAGGCGACAGCGATCCGGCGCGGGTGTCCAGCAGCAGCGTGAACCGCGGCTGCTCCGGGTCCACCAGGTCCCGCACCATCAGCCGCCCCGTGCGGGCCGTCGCCTTCCAGTGCACGTGCCGCACCTCGTCCCCGGGCACGTACTCGCGCACGTCCTGCAGGTCGATCGAGCCGCGCAGCGCGTCGTCGGTGCGGGCGCCGTCGTGGTGGTGCCGCGGGTGCCCGCTGACCAGCACCCGGGCCGGCAGCTGCCGCGGGTGCACCCACAGGTCCGAGGTCTCACCGGTGGGCTTGCGGTTGACGGCCAGCCCGAACGGGTCGGCCCGGTGCAACGTCAGCGGGCCGACCGGGTGCCGCCCGCGCGCGCCAGTGGGCAGCTCGTAGTGGTAGGTGGCCTCCGCGCCCGGCGCGAGCGCGCGCACCGAGACGGTCTGCGCCTGCCCGCCGATCCCGTCGGTGGCCAGGAACGCCGCCTGCCGCCGCTGCCCCGGGTTGCGCACCCGCAGCCGCGCCAGCGCGGCACTGCCCCGTTCGACCCGGTCCGGGTACACGGCACGGCGCACCTCGACACCCAGCCCGCGCGCGGTGACGGCCACCGCGGCGAGCACGGCGACCAGCGCCACCGCCCCCAGCGCACGCAACAGCGGGTACCCGCCCCACTGCCCGAACACCAGCAGCGGCACCGCCGCGACGAGCACCGCGACGCCGCGCCCGGTCAGCCGCCGCCTCACCGCCGGGCCGCGCCGATCGCCGGCGCCGGGGTGGCGGCCAGGACCTCGTCGACGATCTCGGCGGTGCCGCGGCCGTTCAGCTCGGCGTCCGCGGTGAGGATCAGGCGGTGCGCCAGCACCGGCACGGCCACGTCCTTGACGTCGTCCGGGGTGACGAACGCCCTGCCGTCAGTCGCGGCCAGCGCCTGCGCGGTCCGCACCAGCGCGATGCTGCCACGCGGGCTCGCGCCGAACCGCACCGCCGCGTGCTCCCGGGTCGCGGCCGCCAGCCGGGCCGCGTACTCCACGACCGCCCGGTCCAGGTGCGACCCGCGCACCTCCGCGATGGCCTGGCGCAGCACCCCGATGTCGACCACGGTGGGCAGCTCGTCCGCGGTGACGCCGGCGCACTCGCTCATGACCACCAGCACCTCGGAGGCCACGTCCGGGTAGCCGACCGACAACCGCATCAGGAACCGGTCCAGCTGTGCCTCCGGCAGCCGGTAGGTGCCCTCCATCTCGATCGGGTTCTGCGTGGCCACCACCAGGAACGGCCGCGGCACCTCGTGCGCCACGCCGTCCACCGTCACGCGCCGCTCGGACATGACCTCCAGCAGCGCGGACTGGGTCTTCGGAGTGCCGCGGTTGATCTCGTCGGCCACCACGATGTTCGCGAACACCGCGCCCGGGTGGAACCCGAACTCCTCGTCCTTCTGGTGGAACACGCTCACGCCGGTGATGTCGCCGGGCAGCAGGTCCGGCGTGAACTGGATGCGGCTCCACTTCCCGCCGATGCTGCGCGCCAGGCACCGCGCCAGCGTCGTCTTGCCGAGGCCGGGCACGTCCTCGATCAGCAGGTGCCCCTCGGCCAGCAGGGCGGCCACCGCCAGCCGCACCAGCTCCGGCTTGCCCCGGATCACCTGCTGCACGTTGTTCGCGATCAGCCCGGCGACCTCGCCCGCTCGTGTTGCGCTCTGCACTATCCCCCCGGCCATACGTAGTAGTTGGAACGGACACCGTTGACTTCGACCCACACGGTGTAGCCGACGCTTTCGTAGGGAAAAGCCTCGAACACCTCGTTGCCTTCCGCGTCGGTCCGGACGCCCCGGCCCGGGTTGGAATAGCCGGGGTTGTCGGAGAACACCTCTACCTCGTACCTGGTGTTGGGGTCGAACCCGGTCATCTCCACGTGCATGTAAGCGCAGTCCGGCGCCTCACAACCGTCGTAGGTCGTGTCCTCACCCCGGCGGATCGTGATCTGCGGGGTCCGCTGCACCGGCACCAGCGTCTGGACCGTGGCCGGCGCGCCCCGCCCGGCGCTGTTCTCCGCCACCACCGTGACGGTGTAGGTCACGCCCTGCTGCAACCCGCTCAGCGTGGCCGACCGCGCGCTGCCCGGACGGGTCATCGCCCCACCCGCGCCCGACCCCGGCCGCCAGGAGATCTGGTAGGCGGTGACGGCCGCGCCGTTCGGCGGCGCCGCACCCCAGGTGAGCTGCACGTTCTCGCCCTGCACGGTGGCCCGCAGCCCGGGCGGCAGGCCCGGCGGGCTCGCCGGCACCGGCGGAGGCGACGGCGGCGGCACGGCCCGGGACGACGACGGCGGCGACTGGGTCTGCCCCGGCGGCCGGCCCCCGTCACCACCCGAGGGCGGCCGGTTCTGACCCCCACCGGGCGGCGGCCCGTTCTGCGCCGGTCCACTCTGGACCGGTCCGTTCTGCGCCGGTCCATTTTGGACCGGTCCATTCTGGGGCTGCGAAACCGGCGACTCCGGCGGCGGGGCGGCCGGCGCGCCCGGCTCGTCCGGCCGCTGCGTGCCGACCACCGGCACCTGGTTCACCGCGCCGTCGTGGTCCACCACCAGCACGTGCCGCCCCTCGGCGCCGTCCACGTACACGCGGGCGTCCTCGCCGCGGGCCAGCCGCGGTTCGCCCGCCTCCGGCGGCACCGGCATCGTCCGCTTCGGATCGCCCTGGCTGCTGTAGGTAAGCACCGTGCTGCGGGTCAGGTCGAGCAGCACCACCGACGACCCGCTGACCGTCGGGCCGGCGTAGTCCCCGTCGGCCAGCGCCAGGCTGATCGGCGTCGCGGGCGCGCGCCGCCCGTCCAGCCCGGCCGCGTCGACCAGGTGCAGCCGCCGGGTCGCCGGGTCGAGCACGGCCACCCGGCCGTCCGCGTCCGCCGGGGCGATCCGGGCGCCGGGCGGCAGGTCCATCCGCGCGGGCACCGGCTCGCCGAACCCGTCCCCGGTGACCGGGCGCAGCACGTCGGAGGTGGTGTCCACGAACGCGGCGTCCCGGCCGACCACGGTCAGCCCGCCGGTGTGGCCTGCGGGAGCCGCCACCGGGCAGGACACCTGCTCCGCGTCGCGCGGGAGCCGGCACAGCACCCCGGAATCCAGGCGGTGCAACCACACCGTGCCGTCCGGAGTGGCCACCGGGTCGCCGAGCACGCCGCCCGCCGGAATGGTCACCGCGCCGTCGCCGAGCCGCACCACCCGGCCCGCCTCCCGGTAGACCAGGTAAGGCCCGCCCGGCGTCTCGATCGCGACCGGCACCTCGCCGGTCGGCGGGACGAAGCTGCGCTCCACGCTGAGGTCGGACTTGCCGAACTCGTGGATCCGCGACCGCCCCACCACGTACCCGCTCGTCTCGCCCTGCACGACCTGGCTGCCCGGCTCCAGGCCCGGCACCTCCGCCGAGGCGTCCACGGTGCGGGCCGAGCCGTTGATGTGGAAAACCCGATCCAGGCCGGGGAAAGCGACCCAGTGCCCGCCCGGCGCGACGTTCAGCCCGGGCAGCGGCCGTCCCGCCGCCGACACCGCCACCGCGACACCGGCGACCACGACCGCCACCAGCAACGCCATCGGCAGTCGGCGCCGCAGGCCGTGGGAAGTCCGCTCGTCCATCTGCGTCTACCCCCGATGCTCGCTGTACCAGGGCGCGGGGCCGGGCTGGGCGGCGCTGCTGACGGGCAGCACGAGCTCGAAGATCGCGCCGCCCTCCTCGGCGTTGTACACGCGGAGCACCCCGCCGTGCGCCTGCGCGACCCACCGCACGATCGACAGCCCGAGCCCGCTGGACCCGCCGCCGCTGCTGAACCGGTCGAAGTTCTCCGCCGCGACCGCCGGGTCGATCCCCGGCCCGTGGTCGGCCACCGTGACCCGGCCGCCCGCGACCGTGATGTGCACCAGCGCCTGCGCGCCCGGCTGCCGCCCGTACCGCAGCGCGTTGTCGAGCAGGTTGCTGATGGCCCGCTGCACCAGCGCCGGGTCGGCGTCGACGCGGGTCGGCGCGGCGGTGACCGTCACCTGGGCGTCCTCGGCCGGTGTCTCCGCCACTACGCTCGTCACCAGCTGGTCCAGCCACACCGGCTGGATGGCCAGCCGCTCCACCCCGGCGGCGAGCCGGGCCCGCACCAGCAGGCCGTCGATGATGCTGCCCATCCGCCCGGCCAGGCGCACCGTGCGGGGCAGCAGCTCGGCGCCCTGGTCGGGGTGCCGGGTCGCGGTCTCGGCGAGCGCCCGCAGCGCCGCGACCGGGGTGCGCAGGTCGTGGGCGGTCTCGGCGAGCAGCACCTCCTGCTGCTCCAGCGCCGCGGTGGCCGGCCGGATCGCGCGCCCGGACAGCAGGTGCCCGGCGACGCCGACCGCGGCCAGCAGCAGCACGCACCCGCCGATCACCATCAGCAGCAGCCCTTCGTGCCGGGACTGCTCCGGCCCGGCGTCCATGGCCGCGACCACCGCGCCGATGTACTGGCCGGTGCTGTTGCGGAACGGTTCGGCCCCGATCCGCACCAGCGCGCCGTTCGTCGCGCGCACGTAGCCCTTCAGCAGGGTGCCCGACTGCACGGCCCGCTGAGCGAGCCCGCCCAGCACCGCCAGGTCCACCGGCACGCAGGTGCGGCGGCTGACGTGCGGCTCGAACCGCTCGGCGCCGCCGGGCAGCACCGCGAACTGGGGGCACTGGGTGTTCAGCTCGTCCTCGGCGACGAACGCGGTGACCAGCGTGTCGTCGTACTGCAGGAGGCGGGTGACGGTCGAGGTGACGCGGCGCAGCTCGCCGTCCATCGCCTGCTCGCCCTTGTCCGCGTCGGCCTGGACCACCAGGACCGCGAACACGACCAGGCCGATCGCGTTCATCGCGGTGAACAGCCCGGTGAGCATCCAGCGCAGGCGGCGCAGGCGGTGCGCGGCCGAACCGCTCCGCGGCGCGCTCACGGCGCCATCCGGTAGCCGACCCCGCGGACGGTCTGCACCGCGTCCGGTTCGCCCAGCTTCCCCCGCAGCCGCCGCACCACCACGTCCACCACGTTCGACATCGGGTCGGTGCTGGAGTCCCAGCAGTGCTCGATCAGCTCGGCCCGCCGCACCGCCTGCTCCGGGCGCGCCATCAGGTACTCCAGCACCGCGAACTCCTTGCCGGACACCGTGAGCAGCACGCCGTCGCGGCGCACCTCGCGGCGGGCGCAGTCGACCTCCAGGCCGCCGTGCCGGAGCACGGACGGCCGCCCGGTGCCGGAGCGGCGGCACAGCGCGAGCACCCTGGCGGCGAGCTCGGCCGCGGCGAACGGTTTGACCAGGTAGTCGTCGCCGCCGTGCTCGAACCCGGCGATGCGGTCGTGCACCGTGTCGCGCGCGGTCAGGAACAGCACCGGCACCGCCCACCCGGCCTGCCTGCGCCGGTGCACGAAGTCGATCGCGTCGCCGTCGGGCAGCATCCGGTCGAACACCACGCACGCGTGCCCGGGCTCGGCGAGGGCCGCCGACGCCCCGGCGAGGGTCGCGGCGGTGTCCAGCCGGAGGCCGGCGGCGGTGAGTTCCGCGGTGACCGCGACGCGCAGGTCCTCGTCGTCCTCGACCACCAGCACCCGGGGCCGGGTCGTCACAGGTGCGGACACGGTGGATCCTTCGTCACGGGGAGCGTGTGCCCGGAAGCTTAGCGTCCCGCCGGATCTTGTTCGCCCGGTTTGCGGGTTTTGGCAGGAACCGGCCGCGCCGGGGCGATACCGTGGCGGGGTGCGTGTGCTGGTCACCGAGGACGACGAGAACCTCCGGGTGGCCGTCGAGGCGTCGCTGCGCGGGTCCGGGTTCGCGGTGGACGTGGCCGCCGACCTGCCGGCGGCGGACGAGGCGGTGAGCGTCAACTCCTACGACTGCACGGTGTTCGACCGCATGCTGCCGGCCGGGGACGCCCTGCGGTACGTGGCGGGGCTGCGGCAGCGGGGGTGGCCGGTGCCGGTGCTGTTCCTGACCGCGCGGGACACCGTGGACGACCGGATCGCCGGGCTCGCCCACGGCGACGACTACCTCGTCAAGCCGTTCGCGATGGCCGAACTCGTGGTGCGGGTGCGCAGCCTGTGCCGTCGCGGCCCGGCGCTGCCCGCCCCGGTGCTGCGCCACGGGGACGTCGAGGTGGACACCGGGCGGCACGAGGCACGGCGCGCGGGCACCCCGCTGACGCTGACCGCGAAGGAGTTCGTGGTGCTGGAGCGGCTGGTCGCCGCAGGCGGGCGGCCGGTCCCGCGGTCCGAGCTGATCGCCGCGGCGTGGGACGAGTTCGTGCCGCCCGCCTCGAACGTGCTGGAGGTGCTGATCGCCGGGCTGCGCCGCAAGCTCGGGCCGCCGCCGGTGGTGCGCACGGTCCGGGGCGTCGGCTACCTCCTCGGCGCCTGACCGCCCACCGCGGAGCCGGCGCGGATCGCGTGCTCCAGCAGCTCGTGCCCGTCCAGCGCGCCGGAGAACCGGATCTTCGCGCCGTCGGCGAACGCGACGGTGCAGCGGTAGTCGCGGATGACCAGCCGGGTCAGGAAGGTGCTGCGGCGCGGGTGGAACGGCGTGACCGCGGCGACCGCCTGCCACGGCCAGGCCCGCGTCCGCCCCTTGGCCGTGTGCGCGAGGCCCGCGTCGCGCACCTCGAACGTCTCCGACAGCCCCTGCCGCGCCACGTGCACGACGAGGAACACCGCGAGCGTCGCGGCGAAGACGGTCACGGTGATGCCGAACCCGATGGCGGTGCTGTACTGGTAGGAGTACCCGGACAGCATCATCGGCGTGGTCAGTGCCCCCATCACGGCGGCGAGGACGACCGCGGCGACGGCGATCAGCGCCAGGCGCACGTGGGAGACGCGGTAGCGGTGCACCACCGGGCCGAGCAGGTCGGGATCGGTCGTCACGGGGCCACCTCCGGTCGGCTGCTGCACGATCACCGGACGATCGTGCGGCAGCCCCGCGGACCCGGCCAGGGCCGTGGCAGCAACCGGACAGGCGACTCCGGCTCAGTACAGCTCGATCTTCAACCGGGCCGTCCTGGCGCGGGAGACGCACAGGGCCATCTGGTCCCCGGCGGCCTTGTCCGCGGCCGACAGGCAGCTGTCCCGGTGTTCGGGCACGCCCTCCAGCACCCCGGAGACGCAGGACCCGCAGATGCCCTCCTCGCACGACTTGAAGACCTCAATGCCGTTCTCCCCGAGAACCGCGAGGATCGACTTGCCCGCGGGCACCTCGAACACCTCGCCGGTGTCCAGCTCGACGGTGAACGGCTGGTCGCCGCTGGTGTCGACGTCGGCGGCCACGAAGTGCTCCACGTGCACGCGCGACTCGCCGACGACGGGCGCGAAGACCGCCGAGACCTGCGCCATGAACCCCTCCGGCCCGCACGTATACACCTGCGCGTCCGGGGTCAGCTCGCCCGCGACCTCCTTCAGGATCGTCGGCTGCTCGGCGCGCGGCACGCCGAAGCGCAGGTGCACGCGGTCGCCGAACTCGCGCTCCAGCAGGCCGGCGAACGCGGCCTGCTCACGGGCGCGGGCGAAGTAGTGCAGCTCGAACTCCGCGCCGCGGCGGTGGAGCTCGTAGGCCAGGCTCAGCAGCGGGGTGACGCCGACGCCGCCCGCCACCAGGACGTGGCGGGCGCCGTCGGCGACGCGCAGCAGGTTGCGGGGCTCGCCGATCTCGAGCGTGTCGCCGGCCTCGACGGTGTGCAGCGCCTCGGAACCACCGCGCGAGGCGGCTTCCTTCTTCACCGCGATCAGCAACGACTCCGGATCATGCGGCGGCGAGCACAGCGAATACTGCCGTACCAGGCCGGTCGGGCCGACGACGTCGACGTGCGCACCGGCCTCGTACGGTCCCAGCGGGGCGCCGTCGTCGCGGACCAGGCGCAGGCTGCGGATCCCGGCGGCTTCCTGCCTGACCTCCGCGACGCGGACCACGGTTGAAGTCATCGTCCCTCCCTCGGGTTCAGCGCAGGTAGAGCCCGCCGTTGGCGTCCCAGCAGGCGCCGGTGACGGAGGCGGCCTCGGGCGAGGCGAGCAGGGCGACCATCCGGGCGATGAACGCCGGGTCGCCGAGCCTGCCCACCGGAATGCTCCGCGCGAGCCCGTCGACGTCGTCCACAATGGACCGCACCGCCGGACTGTCCTGCGGGCCCGGCGACACCGCGTTCACCGTCACCCCGTGCGGCGCGAGCTCACGGGCGAACACCTTGGTGGCGGACAGGACCGCGCCCTTGGAGGACGCGTAGTGCCCGCCGGTCGCGGTGCCGCCGTTCTGCCCGGCGAGCGAGGCCATGTTCACGATCCGGCCGTAGCCGTGCGCGGCGAAGTGCGCGCCGAAGACCTGGCAGGCGGAGAACGTGCCGCCGAGGTTCACCTTCAGCACGGCGTCCAGCTCGTCGGCGGTGATGTCCATCAGCTTCTTCGCCTGCGTGCGGGCGGCGTTGTTGACCAGCACGTGCACTGATCCGAAGTCGGCCAGCACAGCGGCGAGCAGGCCGTCCAGCGCCGCGCGGTCGGCGACGTCGACGGCGTACCCCGTGGCCTCGCCCAGTTCCTTGGCCAGCGCTTCGGCGGCGCCCCCGTCGAGGTCGGCGATCGCGACTCGGTAGCCGTCGGCGTGCAGGCGGCGCACGATCGCCTCGCCAAGGCCGTGGGCGCCGCCGGTGACGACCGCGGTCTGCGCGCTCACAGCAGGAACCCCGCGGCGGGCACGGCGTCCTCGCTGTCCACCAGCCGCACGACCTTCTCCGCGATGCGGTCGCCGGAGGACGACAGCCGGACGCGGTGGCGCACGTCGGCGGCCCAGATGTCGTGCCGCCCGCGCTTGTAGGCGATCAGCACCTGCGCCGAGCGCAGCACGACCTCGGTGTCGGTCACGGTCTCCGGCACGAACCGGGACACGGTGCGCACGGTGCGGGCCGCGTCGACGGCGGCGATGGCGTAGCCCTCGGTCATGCGGGTCACGCGCATGGCCCGCATCCGCGCGTCGTCGTAGATCATGTTGAGCGTGCCGGCGAAGTCCTCGGTGTCCGGGTCGATCGGCACGACGTAGCGGGCGTCGTCGGTGTAGAGCTCCTGCCACACCAGGTAGTCCTTGCGGTCGAGCAGCTCGGCCTCCCGCCAGACCAGCTCGACCGCGCGGGCCACCCGGACGTCGGTCAGCGGGACGGTGATCGTGTCAGTCATCGCTCATCATCTGCTTCCACATCCGGTACGCGGCGCGCATCCCGGTTTCGTCGGTCACGTGGGCGGTCGGCCAGCCGTGCTCGTCGTCCTTCTCCCTGCCGAGCCCGCGGTTGACCAGGATCGGCATGTCCGGCGCGGCCTGGGCGCCGCGCTGCACGCGGTCCCAGCCCTCGGCGTCGTCCGGGGTGCCGAACCCGAACGGTCCCTGGAAGTGCTCGTGGATGCGCAGCCGCTCGCGGTTGACGACGTCCAGCTCGGGCGGCCCGTCCGGGCCGATCGCGATGTGCTCGATCAGCGTCTCGTCGACCGAGATCGGCCGTAGGACCCGGAAGAACGCCGCCGACATCGACACGTTCGGGAACAGGTTCAGGTTGAACCCGGTGCCGTGCATGGCGCGGACCACCTTGCGCACGGCCGCGTCGTCGAGCGTCTTGGACAGCTCCGCAACGACGTGGTCGAAGCGGGCCTGCAGCGGTTCGCTGCCGTCGTCGGCGTCGAGGTCGGAGTGCTCGGGCACCATCTGCATGACGCTGTGGCCGTTGCCCAGCGCGTGGGTGATCGCCGCCGGGTCGGTCATGAACGACATCATGTCCGCGGTCTCGGCGTCCACCGACGCCATCCACGACCGGTGCACGATCGGGAAGTGGTAGCCGTCGGTGGTGTTCTCCAGCTGGATCTTCCAGTTGCCGCGGAACCGGAACTGGTGCTTGCCCAGCACCTTGATCGGGTAGCCGCCGCCCTGCTTCATGAACCGGTCCAGCCACAGCTTCGCGTCGCCGAGGAAGTCCGCCAGGGGCTCGATGCCCTCGTCGAACGTCGCGAAGACCATGCCGCCGTAGGACTCGGTGCGCAGCTTGCGCAGCGACAGGTCCTTCTTGTCCGCCACGCCCTCGTACCCGTCCGGGTACGGGATGCCGCGCAGCGTGCCGTCCAGGCCGTAGGACCAAGCGTGGTACGGGCAGGTGAACCCGTTGGCCTTGCCCCGCGGCTTCTCGCACAGGCTCGCGCCGCGGTGGCGGCAGCGGTTGAGCAGCGTGTGCAGGGTGCCCTTGCGGTCCCGCGACACGATCACCGGCTGGCGGCCGACGTAGGTGGACTTGAAGGTGCCCGGCCCGGGCAGCTCGCTCTCGTGCGCGACCCACACCCAGGTGCGCTCGAAGATCTTCGTCATCTCCTGCTCGAAGATCTCCGGGTCCGTGTAGAGGCGGCCGGCGACGCGGTCGTCGAGCACGAGGTCCGCGGGCGCGGCGGCGAAGATGTTCTCGGTCATGGTGTCCTCTCCTCAGCCGGGCAGCTCGACGTCTTCGCGCACCGTCAGCGCGCGGCCGATGCGGGCTTCGACCTTGGCGAAGCGCCACAGCTTCGCGCCGCCGTCGCCGACCGGGGTGGTGCGGAACAGGTTGCAGGCGGCCTTGACGGTCTCGGCGGTGTCCACGTCGGCGAGGATGTAGGCGGTCCACGGCCAGCCGTCGGAGGGGCCGACCATGTGCGAGTCGTCGTCGATGTCGCCGATGAAGTCCACGCCCGGCAGGGCCTTGATGCCGTCCATCATGGACACGAACGCCTGCCACACGTGCCCGGGCGTGATGCCGTCGGCAGGCAGGTCGAAGAAGTTCTGGTTGATGCCGATGCAGAACAGCACGCGCAGGGGCGTCGCGCTCATCTCGGTCCTCCTCGTCGGTGGTGGTCGGGTCAGCGGAAGCCGGGGCTGGTGGGCGGCAGTCCCATGAGGACGGCCCCGGCGGAGTCGAAGATCGCCGGCCCGAGGAAGGCGTGCTGCTTGGGCACCAGCGCGTCGCCCGCCAGGTCGCGCAGCGGGTGCTCGGTGTAGATCGGGGCGGTGCCGGAGATCTCGACGAGCCGGTCCACCACGCCGGACGCCACGCGGGCCAGGTGCGCGGAGGCCAACCGCAGCCGGGCATTGTGCTCGTCGGTGGCGGTGTCGCCGCGCAGCACGTGCTGCCACACCTGGTCGCTCAGGTCGTAGAACCAGGCGCGGGCCGAGCTCAGGTCCGCCTCGGCGCGGGCGACCTCGGTGCGGTAGTAGGCCCGGTCGGCGAGCTTCGGCGCGCCGGTGACCCCGGTGTAGCCGCCGCCGACCTGCTTGGCGTGGTCCAGGGCCGCGCGCGCCACGCCCGCGCCGACCACGGCGAGGACCTGGGAGGCGTAGGCGATCGTCGGGTAGTGGTAGAGCGGCTCGTCCACGGTCGGCGCGCCGCCGCGGATGAAGGTCCACTCGCGGGGCACCTCGACCCCGCGCACGACGATGTCGAACGAGCCGGTGGCCCGCATGCCCACGACGTCCCAGTCCTGGACGATCTCGACCTGGTCCGGCCGCAGGACCGCGGTGCGCGGCTTGCCGCCGGACTCCTCGTCGCCGGGCAGGCCGACGCCGATCAGGTCGGCGCCCATGCAGCCGCTGGCGAACTTCCAGTGCCCGTCGACCAGGTAGCCGCGCTCGGTGGCGGCGGCGCGCTGCATCGGGAACAGCGCGCCGGCGAAGGCCACGTCCGGGCCGTCGCGGTACAGCTCGGCCTGGGTGTCCAGCGGCAGAGCGGCCAGGTAGATCTGCGCGGAGCCGAAGCTCGCGACCCAGCCGGTGGAACCGTCGACGACCGAGATCCGCTCGACGGTGTCGAGGAACTCGGCGGGCGGCAGCGGCTGCCCGCCGAACTTGCCCGGCGTCGCCGCCCGGTAGATCCCGATCTGCTTGAGCCGTGCGACGAAGTCCTTCGGCACGTAGCGCTGCTCGCGGAACTCCTGCCGCCGCTGCGCGAGCTCGGCGAGGACGTCGTCGAACCCGACGCCCTGCGGGGTGTGCACCATCGCGCCTCCTCCTACTCGCGGGTTGCCCCCCGACGGTAGGCAGCCGGGGCCGCCGCGCGGAATTGGTGGTTCTGCGGCACCGGGTAGGGGATTCCTTCAGCGCGCGCCGGCCGCGCCCGGCTTACCCTGGCGGGATGCAGGTGGATCCACGCGCGCCCGAACTGGTCACCGAGGACTTCGTGACCATGCTCCACGCCAGCCGCATGTGCGTGCTGGTGCACGACGCGGCGACGAAGAACATCCTGTGGGCCAACCCGGCGGCGTGCGAGATGCTCGAGTGGAGCGTGGCCGAGCTGCGTCCGCTCAAGGCGAACCACATGAGCAGCACCGCGCGCCAGTACGACCGCGTGATCGGCCGGGCGTGGCTGCAGGACGCGGTGGAGAAGGGCACGAACAGCATCGAGTGGCACTACCGGTCCCGCACGGGACGGGTGATCCCGACCGAGGCCATCGCGATCCGCGTGGAACTCGCGCAGGGGCCGGCGGTGATGGTGCAGTTTCGCGACATCGAGCGGGAGCAGGAGATCGAGCAGGAGCTGCGGCGCACCGCGTCCTACATGGACGCGCTGGCGCACCGCACGTCCACGATCGCGCTGATGCTGGACCGGGACGGCGTGCTGCGGTTCGCCACCGACACGGCGTTGAAGGTGATCGGCGCGGACAGCGGGCAGCCGCTCGGCCCGTTGTCGGGTTACGGCACGCTGCGGCTGGCCGGCCGCCCGGCGTCCTGGCCGGAGGTCCTGGAGCGGGCCGATCCGGTGACGACGGTGCAGCTCGCGCTGACCGGGGCGGACGAGCCGGTGTGGCTGGAGGGCAGCCTCGAACGGCTGCAGGAGACCGGCGGGGACGCGTTGCTGATGATCCTGCACGACGTGTCCGGCCGCGTGCAGGAGGACCTCCGGCGGGAACGCGAGCTGCAGCAGGAGAACTACCTGGCCCGCTACAACGCGATGGGCGACATGGCGATGGCGATTGCCCACGAGCTGGGCCAGCCGCTCGCGGCGGCGGCGAACTTCCTCGGTGGCGCCGCCCGGCACGCGTCCGGGACGGCCGCGGAGCAGGTGCGGTTCGGCATCGACAGCGCGGTCCGGCAGATCGACCGCGCGAGCGCCATCGTCGCGGCCCTGCGCGCGTTCGTCGGGCACCTGGAGCACGTGCGCCAGGTGGCCGACCTCGGCGAGATCGTCACCGAATGCCTGTACTTCGTGCGGCTGCGGGCGGACGCGGCGGGCGTCGACGTGGTGGTCCGCGAGCCGCCGGGTCCGGTGCCGGTGCGGTGCGAACGGGTGCTGACCGGGCAGGTGGTGCTCAACTTCTGCTTCAACGCCATCGACGAGGTGGCGGCCTTCGGCCCGGAGCGCCGCGAGATCGTGCTGACCACGCGCGCCGAGGGCGGTGAGGGCGTGCTGACTGTGGAGGACTGGGGACGCGGCCTGCCGCGGGACCCGTTCGCCGAGTCGTTCACCTCGAAGGAGCACGGCAGCGGGATCGGCCTGGCGTTGTCGCACCGGATCATCACCCGCCAGCACGGCCGGATCTGGGCCGAGCCCCGCGACGGCGCCGGCTCGCGGTTCGGGTTCGCCCTGCCGCTCGCGGAAACCCCTGAGACGTAAGGGAAACCCTTACCGGGGCGGGAAGAACTCTCACTTCCCGGCGGCCCCGCCGCGCGCGTACGTTCGAGCTGTTCGGCGATCGTTTGGAGGAATCGTGCCCGAGCTGACCCGGCAGCAGACCGAGTTCCGCGCCGCGATGGCCAACCTCTCGGCGGCGGTCACCGTCATCACCACCGACGGTCCCCGTGGCCGCGCCGGCATGACCGTGAGCGCGGCCTGTTCGGTGACCGACTCGCCGCCGACCGTGCTGGTCTGCGTGAACCGCACCGCCCGCTCGCACGACGTGCTGGTCGGCAACGGCAGGCTGGCGGTGAACGTGCTGGGCGCCGGCCAGGAGGACCTGGCGCTGCACTTCGCCGGCGCCACCGGCGTGCCCACCGCGGAGCGGTTCACCGACGGACGGTGGGACCTGGCGACCCACGGGGTGCCGGTGCTCACCGGGGCGTGCGCCTCGGTGGTCGGCACGATCGTCGCCGAGCAGGCGTCGGGGTCGCACTCGGTGCTGTTCGTCGAGGTGGACACCGTGATCAGCGGGGACGACCCCGCCGCGCTGGTGTACTTCCAGCGCCGGTTCCACAGCCTCGGCACCACTGCGGCGTAGGAGAGCGGCCATGGAGCGGATGACGCTGACCTGCTACAACGACACGCACGGCTACGGCTGGCGGCACGTGGACCTGTTCGTGCACGACGCCGAGGGGCGCGAGCTGAACTGGGTGCACTGGCAGGTGCCCGACGACGGCCCGGAGGCGGCGGACGCCGTGACCAGGAAGGTCGAGCCGACGTTGCGCCGGACCTCGGAGTGGCGGCACGGCGTGAGCGAAAGCGGCATGGACTTCTGGGTCGCCGACGCCGCCTGGGAGGACGCGTGAAGCCGCTGCGCGCGCCGTGGTCCCTGCGGGAGCTGGTGAGCGGTTCGGTGGACGGGGCGCTGCGCCGGTCCCGTGAGCGCATCGCCGAGACGGAGCCGGCGCTGCGGGCGTGGGTGGAGCTGGCGTGGCCGGAGCCGGTCGCGGCCGGTCCGCTCGGCGGCGCGCCGCTCGGCGGGGTGCCGCTCGGGGTGAAGGACATCATCGACGTGGCCGGCCTGCCCACGCGGTGCGGATCGGGCCTGCGCGCCGGCAGCCCGCCCGCCGCGGCCGACGCCGCGATCGTGACGGCGTGGCGGCGCGCGGGCGCGGTGCCGGTCGGCAAGACGGTGACCACGGAGTTCGCGTTCTTCTCCCCCGGCCCGACGGACAACCCGAGCGCGCCGGGCCACACGCCGGGCGGGTCGTCGAGCGGCTCGGCGGCGGCCGTCGCGTCGGGGCAGGTGCCGCTCGCGCTCGGGTCGCAGACCGCCGGTTCGGTGATCCGGCCCGCGTCGTTCTGCGGGGTCGCGGCGATGGTGCTCAGCCACGGCCAGTTCCCGGTCGACGGGGTCACCGGGCTGAGCCCGAGCCTGGACAGCCACGGCTTCTACACCGCCCGGGTGTCGGATCTGGCGCTGGCCCACGCGGCGCTGACCGGTTCGCCGGACGCGGCCGGACTGCCCGCCCGTCCCCCGCGGCTGCTGCTGTGGACGGGCATCGCCGGCCCCGCGATGCGCGCGGCGCTGGCGGTTGCGAGGGACCGCCTGGTGGCGGCCGGTGCGGTGGTGGAGGCGTTCCCGGACGAGCGGCTGATCGCCGACCTGACCGCGGCGCACCCGGTGGTGATGGCGTACGAGGCGGCGCGGGAGCGGGCCGCCGAGCTGGAGCGGGTGGCGGAGTTGAGCGCGCCCCTGGCGACGCTGTTGCAGACGGGTGCTCAGACCCCGGAGGCGGAGTACCGGCGGGCGCGGGAGTTCGTGCGGTCGGCCGCGTCGGCGGTGTCGGATTTCCTGGATTCCTACGACGCGATCCTCGGCCCCGCGGCGCCCGGTCCCCCACCGGAGGGGCTGGCCGCCACGGGAGATCCGGTGCTGAGCCGGCCGTGGCAGGCGCTGGGTGTTCCACAGGTGGCCGTGCCCGGGCCGTCCACTGAGGACGGTCTGCCGCTGGGGGTGCAGCTGATCGGCCGGGCGCGGGAGGAGACCGCTTTGCTGACCACGGCTTGCTGGGTGGAGCGCGCATTGTCGGAGTGATCGCGCGCTCGGCAGTGGGCGCACGGGATCCACAAGGGACCTCCCGCCGGGAGGCAGCGCGACTCGCTCGGTGAAACCGGGGGGCGCCATCCGGCCCCGCACCACGCACCGCCGAAATGCGACGCGGCCCGCCAGACCGGCGAGCCGCACTCAGCCGTGAGCACTCGGGCTCCACAAAGGACCCGCAGAAACCCTCACACCACCACGCGGTGCGTGAGGATGTCGTGCACCAAGGCGCCCAGGCTCTCCGCCCCCGTCTTCGCCTTGATCCGCGCCCGGTGCACGTCGATCGTCTTCACACTCGTGCCCAAGCGGTTCGCCGCCATCTGGCTGGACACCCCTTCGACCACCAACCGCAGCACCTCGCGCTCCCGCTGGGCCAGCACGCAGCACCATCCACCGACCGAATGCAGCGCGGCTCGCCGGGGGAAACCGGCGAGCCGCGCTCAACGATCCACAAGCGACCTCACACCAGCACGCGGTGCGTGAGGATGTCGTGCACCAAGGCGCCCAGGCTCTCCGCCCCGGTCTTCGCCTTGATCCGCGCCCGGTGCACGTCGATCGTCTTCACGCTCGTGCCCAGGCGGTTCGCCGCCATCTGGCTGGACACCCCTTCGACTACCAACCGCAGCACCTCGCGCTCCCGCTGGGTCAGCTGCGCCAGGCGCGCCTCCACCGCCCGGCGCGCCGCCTCGCGGGTGAACCGCCGGCACGCGTCCTGCTGCTGCCGTTGCACCACTTCCAGGATCCGCTGCGGCTCGTAGGGTTTCTCCAGAAAATCCACCGCGCCGCGGGTCATGGCGCGCACCGACATCGGGATGTCGCCGTGCGCGGAGCAGAACACGACCGGCGCCGGGTAGCCCCGCGCGGTCAGTTCCTCCTGCAACTGGAACCCGCTCATGCCGGGCATCCGCACGTCGACGATCACCACCGCGGGCTCGTCCGGGTCGAACTCGGCCAGGAAGGCGGGCGCGTCGGGGTAGGTCAGCGCCTGGATGCCGACGCTCTCCAGCAGGAACGCCAGCGACTGCCGCAGGCCCTCGTCGTCGTCGACGATGTGCACCACCGCGTCGGTCATGGCTTCATCAGTACCGACGCAGACGGGTGGTCGCTGGCGAAGTGGTCCGGCAGCGGCGCCACGAACACGTTCTCGGTGCGGGTGCGGGTGATCCGCCACCCGCCGTCCTCCTTCCGGAACGCGTTGTTCAGGCGGCTGGACCGCAGCAGCGCACTGCCGTCCGAGAACAGCCACGGCTGCATGTGGATCCACTGGCCGTCCGCGGTGTCACCGTGCACGTGGATCTGCTCCGACGTCAGGTAGTGCGCGTTCAACAGCAGCGCCGGATCCCGCTTCTCGCCCCAGAACCGCTCGAAGTGCTCCCGGATGGCCTGCTTGCCCTCGGCCCGCCCGAACTGCCCGTCGTAGTACTCGCCGACGCCCTCCCACACCGCGTCCTCGGTGTAGAGCTCCAGGATCAGCTCGATGCGCTTGGCGTCGTCGGAAATCCCGTACTCGGGCAGCGGCGTGTCGCACAGGAACATGTAACGAGCCTGTAGCCGGCGGATTTCGGCTTCGGCCTCGAGCACCTCGACCCGCCGGGCGAGTGCTTCGAGAGCGGTGTCGGTCAACGGGATTCTCCTTCTCCGAGCGGGAGGCGCGATGCCGAACACCATCTGTCACCGGCGCGAACCTTGTCAAGCGCGCTGCAGGTTTCCCCTATGCGGCTGCGGGATTTGCGACTGGGAGCCGCGGCGGGCGCTTCCTACCGTAACGGGAACCACCACGGACGATGAGGACGGTCGATGACCACACACGGCCCCGCTCAGCCCAGCCTACCGCGCATCGGAGTGGCCGCCGCGGTCGGCACTTCGCTGGAGCTGTACGACTTCCAGATCTACGGAACCGCCGCCGCCCTGGTGTTCGGCCAGGTGTTCTTCGCCACCGGCGACGCGTGGTTCGGCACGTTCATGAGCCTCGCGACGTTCGCGATCGGCTTCGTCGCGGCGCCGCTGGGCGGCGCCGTCTTCGGCTGGCTCGGCGACCGCCGCGGCCGCAAGACGGCCCTGTTCGGCGCGTTCGTGCTGATGGGCCTGGCGACGCTGGGCATGGGCGTGCTGCCGACCTACGCGGCCGTCGGCGTCGCGGCGCCCGTCATGCTGGTGCTGCTGCGGTTGTGCCACGGCCTGGCCAGGGGCGGCGAGAACTCCAGCGCCGCCGTGTTGGCGATCGAGCACGCCCCCGAGCGGCGCCGCGGCCTGTACGGGTCCTTCGTGGCGATCGGCTCGCCGGTCGGCACGATCCTCGCCAACCTGGCCTTCACGCTGGTGCTGCTGCTCCCCGACGACGACGTCACGGGCTGGGGCTGGCGGATCCCGTTCCTCGCCGGCGGCCTGGTGCTCGTGGTCGGGCTGTGGATCCGCAAGGGCGTCGCGGAGAGCCCGGTGTTCCGGGAGATGGCCGAGCAGGAGGGCGCCCGGGTGAAGGCGCCGCTGCTGGCGGTCGTGAAGGCGAACTGGCGGCGGCTCGCGCTGGTCGCGGGCGTCAACATCGGGCTCACCGCCAGCACGTTCGCGCTGGCCACGTTCATGCTGTCCTACGCCACGGCCCGCGCCCCGGAGGGGCTGGGGCTGCCCCGCCAGCCCATCGTCAACGGCTCGATGATCGCCCTGGTCTGCCACGCGCTGTGCAACGTCGGCGCGGCGTGGCTGTCCGACCGCCTCGGCCGCAAGCCGGTGATGCTGGCCGGTGTCGTGCTGTCGCTGGGGTCGGCGCTGCTGATGTTCCCGCTCAGCTCGGCGGGCACGGTCGCCGCGGTCAACACCGCCGTGATCATCGGGTTCTGCGCCACCGGTGTCCTCTTCGGACCGATGTACACGTTCTTCTCCGAACTGTTCCCGCGCGAGCAGCGCCAGTCCGGGGTTGGCGTGGGCTACCACGTCGGCGCCGTGCTGGGCGGCGGCATCTCGCCGATGATCGCCAACCGGATCGTCGCAGGCACCGGGGACGCGCTCAACGTCGGCTTCTACCTGGCCGCGCTGCTCGGGCTGTCGCTGGTGTGCCTGCTCTGCCTGCCCGAAACCGCGCCGGTGCGGGCGCGCCGCCGGAGCGCGGCGGTCCCGGAGCCGGTCCGGTGACGGTCAGCTCTCCGGCCGCAGGCGCGTGAGCACGTGGCGCAGGGTGTCGAGGACCCGTTCGGTCGGCAGCTCGTCGACCCCGCAGATCTGCTGGAAGACCAGGCCGTCCATGGCCGCGAACACCAGCGCGGCCAGGCCCTCGTCGTCCAGCCCGGCGGCGGCGAGCTCGGCGCGGATCGCCGCGCGGTAGCCGTCGTAGAGCTCGCGGACCTGCGGGGCGAGCTCGGGGCGGCGCCGCGACTCCAGCGTCAGCTCGTACTGGAACGCCTGGGTCTCGGGCTGCTCGGCGACGAACTCGGCGAGGCCGTCGCCGAGCAGGTCCAGCCTGCCCGAGCCCGGCTCGGGGGTCACCGACGGCACGCTGCTGTCCAGGGACCGCCGCAGGGCCTGGGCGGTCAGCTCGTCGATGCTGCCGAAGTAGTGGGTGACCAGCCCGTGGTTGACGCCGGCCTCCTTCGCGACCGAGCGGTAGGTGAGCTGCCGGAGCCCCTGGCGCGCCACGACCCGCACCGCCGCCTCCAGCAGGGCCTCCCGGCCCGTGCCGTGCGGCCGCGCCCGCCCGCGGGACGCGCCCGCCGTCTCGTTCGTCACCGTCGGAATGGTACCGGCCGCCAAATTATCCACTTGACTAATTTAGCGGACCGAGTCACAGTTGGGCACACCCCGGACGCCCGCCACCGGCGGCGTCGACCTCTCCTTCCGCAAGGGATTCCCTCATGCCTGAACGCGCCGATGTCGTCGTGGTCGGAGCCGGGTTCGCGGGCCTGACGGCCGCCCGCGAACTCACCCACCGCGGCACCACGGTCACCGTCCTGGAAGCCCGCGACCGCATCGGCGGCCGCACCTGGACCGCCGAGCGGCTGGGCCGCCCGCTCGAACTCGGCGGCACCTGGGTGCACTGGACCCAGCCCCACGTGTGGGCCGAGATCTCCCGCTACCAGCTGGAACTGACCCGCAGCCCGGTCCCCGCCCGCGCCTACTGGCACGTCGGCGGGCAGGCCCACGAAGGCAGCGCGGACGAGCTGTTCGCGCGGTTCGACCCGGGGATGCAGGCGTTCCTCGCCGACAGCCGCGAGTGGTTCGAGTGGCCGTGGGAACCGTTCCGGCGCCCCGATCCGGACGTCCTGCACGCGCTAGACCGGCAGTCCGTCACCGACCGGATCGACGCGCTCGGCCTGCCGCCCGCCGACCGGGAACTCCTGGCGGGCATGTGGGCGCTGAACTTCAACAGCCCGCCCGAGGACGGCGCGCTCACCCAGGCGCTGCGGTGGTGCGCGGCGGCCTCGGGCAGCTGGCCGCTGATGTTCGAGACGTGCGCGACGGTCAAGTTCACGCACGGCACCAAGGCACTCGCCGACGCGATCGCCGCCGACACCGACGCCGACATCCGCCTCGGCACGGTCGTCACGAAGATCCGCCGCACGAGCACCGGCGTCGCCGTGGAAACCGCGTCGGGCAAGACCTTCGAAGCCGGCGACGTCGTGGTGACCCTGCCGCAGAACGTCCTCCCCTCGATCGAGTTCGAGCCCGGGCTGCCCGCGGTGCTGCGGGACGCGGCCCGCGCCGGGCAGGCGTCGAAGGGGATGAAGACGTGGATCCGCGTCCGCGGCGAGGTCGAACCGTTCGTCGTGTTCGCGGGCCCGGACTCGCCGCTCACGTTCGGCCAGACCGAGTACACCGTGGACGGCGACACCCTGCTGGTCGCGTTCGGTCCCCGCGCGTCCGCGCTGCGGCCGGACGACACCGAAGCGGTCGCCAAGGCCCTGGCGCTGTGGCGGCCGGACCTGGAGGTCGTCGCCGCCGACGGGCACGACTGGGTCGCCGACGAGTTCGCAGGCGAAACCTGGCCGATGCTCGCCCCCGGCCAGCTCCGCGCGCTCGAAGAGTTCCGCAAGCCGCAGGACCGCCTGCACTTCGCCGGCAGCGGCTACGCGACCGGATGGGCCGGGTTCGTCGACGGCGCCATCGAAACCGGTCTGACCGTCGCGCGGCGGCTGCTCACCCGCTGACACCGTCCACAACAGAGAGGAAACCCCGTGCCCTACTTCGTCGAGTTCGTCCACTACCGCACGGACCTGCCCGAGGACCGTCTCGTCGCGTTGCGCTCGGCCGCGATCCTGGCCGTGCGGGACGCCCATCCGGACCTGCTGTCCGTGCCCGCGCTGAGCCGCGGCGAGGACGGCTCCTGGACCGACGTGTGGATCTACCGGACCCAGGAGGCGGCCGAGAAGGCCAACGCCGGGGCCGGCGACATCCCCGAGTTCACCGCGTTCGCCGGCGCCCTCTCCGGCGTCGAGATCACCGCAGGCCACATGCCCGAGTCCGCCGTCTCCCCGCTCTGACCGGAAACCCACGGAAGGACAACGATGTCTCTCCCCACACCGGATCACGGGACCGCCCTGCGCCGGGGTTCGCTCGGCGTCGCGGCGATCGTCTTCTTCGTGCTGTCGGCGCAGTCGCCGCTCACCGGGATCGCGGGCGCGCTGCCGATCGCGATCACCCTCGGCAACGGCCCGGCCGCCCCGGCCACGTTCCTGCTCGTCGGGGTGGTGATGGCGTTGTTCGCCGTCGGCTACATCACGATGAGCAGGAACGTGACCGACGGCGGCGCGTTCTACACCTACATCGGCCGCGGCCTCGGCACGACGACCGGCACCGCGTCCGCCTTCGTCGCCCTGTTCGCCTACTGCACCGTCCAGGCCGCCATGTACGGCCTCTACGGCGTCACCGTGTCGGGCCTGCTCGCCGCCTACGCCGGGATCTCCGTGCCGTGGTGGGCGTGCGGCCTGGTGACCATGGTGCTCGTCATGGCGTGGGCCTGGCTGAACATCGAGATCGGCGCCCGCGCCCTGGCCTGCCTGGTCGGCCTGGAGATGGGCATCCTGCTGGTGTTCGCGGTGATCACGTTCGCCCGCGGCGGCGGGCCGCAGGGCCTGGACTTCGGCGCGACGTTCGGCCCGTCGGCGATCGCCTCCGGGGCGCCCGGGGTCGCGTTCACCTTCGCCGTCGCGTCGATGTTCGGGTTCGAGTCGACGGCCCTGTACGCGCCGGAGGCCCGCGACCCGCGCCGCACCATCCCCCGGGCGACCTATCTCGCGGTGGCGGTCGTGGCGGTGTTCTTCGCCTTCGTGGCCTGGATGGTGGTCAGCTTCTACGGCGCCGGGTCCGTTGTGGACGCCGCGGGCCAGGCGGTCGGGGCGGGCGAGGCGAGCGGGCTGGTCGCCGGCGCGATCCAGGCGACGCTGGGCGGCTGGGCGGCGCACGCGGTCGGGATCATCCTGGCCACGTCGTTGCTGGCCGGCGTCCTCGCGTTCCACAACGCCATCAACCGGTACCTGCACTCGCTGGCGGAGAACGCGGTCCTGCCGCGCCGCCTCGCCTGGACCAACCGGCACGGCTCGCCCTACCTCGCGGGCGTGGCCTCGACGGTGGTCGCGGCCGCGCTGGTGCTGCCGTTCGCGGCGCGGGGCATGGACCCGGTGCTGACGTTGTTCTCGTGGTTCGGCGGGGTGTCGGTCGTCGGGCTGCTGGTGCTGTACGTGCTGACCAGCGTGTCGGTGCTCGCCTGGTTCCGGCGCGACCGGCGCGGTGAGTCCACGTGGCACACGCGGTACTCACCGGCGCTGGCCGCGGTCCTGATCCTGGCGGGGATCGTGCTGCTGATCGTCAACTTCGGCACGCTCACCGGCGGTTCGGGCGCGACCGCCGCGGTGCTACTGGCGTCCGTCGCGGCCGTGTTCGTCCTCGGGCTGGTGGTCGCGGTCGTGCACCGGCGACGGGCCACCGCCGCTGTGGCTCTCGCGTCCTGACGGGGACCGGGCCGGCACCGGCGTGCCGGCCCGGAGCTCCGGTTCCCGCAGGCGGAACAGTTCGGCGAACTCCCGCATCCGCGCCGCGCGGTACGCCGGGACGCCGTCCGGGTCGAAGGTGTAGAAGCCGGTCCCGTCCCGCAGACCACGGCGGCCGGCGGCCATGTTCTCCTCGATGACGTCCGGGTGCCGGAACCGGTCGCCGAGCTGGGCGGCCAGGTAGCGGGAGGCGTAGTACAGGATGTCACCGCCGCCCCAGTCGATGAACTCCAGCGGCCCGAGCACCGAGAACCGGGGGCCGAGCCCGGCGCGCACGGCGAGGTCGATGTCGGCGGCGCTCGCCACGCCCTCCTCGACCATGCGGGCCGCCTCGTTCATCACCAGCGCCTGCAGCCGCGGCACGATGTAGCCTGCCGCGGGCCCGCACACCACCGGGATCTTGCCGAGGCGCTCCAGCAGGCCGGTCAGGCGGGACACCGCGGCCGGGTCGGTCTCGTCGCTGCGGCTGACCTCGACCAGCGGCATGACATCGGCGGGGTTGAGCCAGTGCGCGTTGACCGCCCGTTCCGGCCGCTCGACCAGTCCGGCGATCTCGGTGACCAGGAACGTCGACGTGGTCGAGGCGATCACCGCGTCCGCGGCGACCTCGCGGCAAACCCAGGCCAGCACGTCCCGCTTGATCTCCAGCACCTCCGGCACGGCCTCGAACACCACCGAGGCACCGGCCAGCGCGCCCGGCTCCCGCCCGCACACGGTCACTCCGGACCCGAGCCGGGCGCGAAGCCGGTCGGCGTATTCGCGCCGTTCTTCATCCGCGCGGTCCTTGACGTCGGCCAGCACAACGGGAAAACCGGCCGCGAGGCAGGTGAGCGCGATGCCCTCCCCCATGCGGCCGGCCCCGACGACGGCGATCTCGTCGCTCACGAGGTGAAACCCTCCCGCAGCAGCCGCGTCAGCTCCGGCCGGGAGAGTTCCGCCAGCCCGAGGCTTTCCAGCGTCCGGCCCTCCGCGTAGAGGTCCCGCCCGGTGACCGCCGAGGCGATGCTCAGCAGCCCGGCCGCGACCGGCGTCGGCACCCCGGCCCAGCGGCCCACCGACACCAGCAGCGACAGCCCCAGCCGCGTGTCCTCCAGCATGTAGCGGTGGGTCAGCAGGTCGATCTTCTCCCGCCAGTCGCCGGAGTCGGTGAGCTTCTCGTGCGCGGCCCGGCCGTACATCCACTCGTCACCGTCGGTGGCGTAGTGGTCGGCCAGCGGGAAGTGCGGCGCGCCGTAGCCCAGCGCCTCCCGCAGCGCGATGCGCTCGCCGTCCAGCGCGTCGGTGACCCGCCGGATCGCGGGTTGCGTGCCCTCGTTGTGGATGTCCCACGCCTCGAAGTGCTCCAGCGGCCCGGCGTTCATCAGGATCAGCGGCGGGTGGATCACCGGCCCGGCGTTCATCAGAGCCCCGCTGAGGCCGTCCTCGCTCTCCTCGACGCTCGGATAGGCCGCGCGCAGCACGTCGAACGCCTTGGCCGCCAGCCGCGCCGGGAACACCCCGGTGGGCAGCCGGGTCGCATAACCACTGATCACCACCTCGGTGGCGCCGTGCCGCCGGGCCAGGTAGGGCAGCGTGCCGGTCTCGGCGAACGCGACGTCGGCCGGGTTGCCCGCCTCCGCCAGCGCCTTGCCGAACAGGACCGACCCGAGCGTGCCCGGCGGCAGGAACACCACCTGCCCGTCGGTGAGCAGCGGGGCGAGCCGGGCGGCCAGGTCGGCGTGCGTGGTCGAGGGCAGCGGGATGACGATCAGGGCGGCGTCACGCACCGCCTCGGCGAGGTCGGTGACCAGCTCGCCCACCCGCACCTGCCGGGTGCCGCGGTGGTCGCGGACGGTCATCGCGCCGGCCTCGCGGAGGGCCTGGTGCGCGGCGGCGTCGCGGCGCCACCACCGCACGTCGTGGCCGTTCTCGGTCAGTTCCGCGGCCGCGGCCCAGCACCCGTGGCCACCGCCCAGCACTGCGATCCTCATTCAGCTGACTCCTTCCGGTTGTGCGGCGGGTTCCCCGGCCGCGCGCTCCGCCGCGACGCTGCGCCGGAAGTGCCGGCACCCGCGCCACAGCAGCAGCACCGTGAGCACGGACGCGAGACCGTAGACAATGGACAGTGACGAGCCGACCATCTTCGGGTCGCCGAACACCCGGTCGGTGACCAGCGCGACGAGCGTGGTGCCCAGCGCGAGCCCGATGAGGTTCGAGATCAGCAGGAAGATCGCCGACACCTGGGCCCGCATCTGGTTGGGGCTGAGCACCTGCATGGCGGCCGTGGAGGCCGGCATCGGGAAGGAGGCGAAGAACATCGCGACGGCCAGCAGCGCCAGCGACAGCCACAGCTGGCCGACCTGCGTGAAGGCGACGACCGGGACGGTCATGCCCAGCGCGCCGATAACCCCGGCCCGCATGGCCGCGTCGGTGTGGCCGCGCCGCGCCAGCCGGTCGACCAGCCAGCCGCCGAAGAGCACGCCGCTGCCGTTGGCCACCAGCACCACCACGCCGAGCAGGTAGCCGGCCTCGGTGGAGGTCAGTGAAAACGCGCGGATGTAGAACGCCGGCGTCCAGGCCATCATCCCCAGCAGCACCAGCGCGTAGAGCGAGAACCCCAGGTAGTGCGCCGCGAACGTGCGGCGGTGCCGCCACAGGAACCCGATCACGTGGCGCAGCGCGACCTTCTGCACGCCGCCGTCGGCGTCGCGCCGGAGCCCGCGGCGGCGCGGGTCGCGCACGGTGAGGAACACCAGCAGCGCCAGGACGATCCCGGGCAGCCCGACGATCAGGAACGTCAGCTGCCACGCGCGCACCTCGCCGAGCAGCGGCAGCGTGACCGCGTCCACCGACTTCAGCAGGTTGATGACGTACCCGCCGATGATGAACGCGGCGGCACCGCCGATGAACGAACCGAGCGAGTAGATGCCGTAGGCGCGCCCGAGCTTGCTCTTCGGGAACATGTCGCTGAACATGGAATACGCGGCGGGCGACAACGCGGCCTCGCCGACGCCGACGCCGATCCGCGCGAGGAACAGGTGCACGAAGTTCTTCGCCAGCCCGGAGGCCGCGGTCGCCAGGCTCCAGAACGCGACCCCGATGGAGATGATCAGCGGGCGGGAGCGCTTGTCCGCCAGTATCGCGATGGGCAGGCCCATCACCGAGTAGAGCAGGGAGAACGCCAGCCCGTTGAGCAGGCTGAACTGCGTGTCGGTGAGGTGCAGGTCGCGCTTGATCGGCTCGATCATCAGCGACAGGATCTGCCGGTCGACGAACGAGAACACGTAGGCGAGCATGCAGATCGCCACCACGTACCACTGGTAACGATACGATTTCCGCGCTTCGGGCAACAGGTCTTCGTCCAGCGGCACGAACGCCTCCCGTGATTTCGCCAGCGTTGCTGGAAAACGCTAATCACGGGAGGATCCGGGCGACATTGGGTGTTTCCCGTCGCCCGCTGAAGGATTCCCCTACGCCAGCCCGTCCAGGAAGGCGTCGATCATCCGGCGCTGCAGCTCCGGCGTGGTCGTGCCCGGGGTGAGCAGCGCCAGTGCCTGCACCCCGTTGAGCATGGCGAGCAGCTGTTCGACCACGACCTCGTCCGGCACGGGCGTACGGACCTCACCGGCGGCGCGGGCGTCGCGGAGGAACCCGCCGATCCGCTCGCGCCAGGCGGTCATCGCGGCGTCGTAGACCGACTCCAGTTCGGCGTCGGCGAGCGCGCGCTGCCAGAACGGCAGCACGACGCGGGCCTCCTGGCGGGTGACGTCCTCGACCGGCATGACCTCGTGGCAGAACACGCGGAGCGCGGCCAGCCCGGTCGCGTCGCCGAGCCGGTCCCGCACGCGGGCGTCGGTGTTGTCGACCACGCGGGTGAACGCCGTGCGGATGACGGCGTTCTTGCCGGGGAAGTAGTGTTTGAGCGCGCCGTTGGCCATGCCCATCTCGTCGGCGATGGCCCGCATGGTGGCCGCGTCGATGCCGCGCTCGGCGATCACCCGCCACGCGGCGTTGGCGATCTCCGCGCGGCGCTGGGCGTGGTCGACCTGCTTCGGCATGCCTTCACGGTAACGGGCTCTTGCGTTCGCGGCGAAGATGCCTCACCCTTTCGTCTACACGTGGAGAAAAAAGGAGCCCGACGATGCCTCCGCACCCGCTCGACCCGTTGACGGCCGACGAGATCACCACCGCCCGCCGCGTCCTCGCCGACGCCGGCCTCCTCCCCGGCACCGCCCGGGTCGTCTACCTGGGCCTCGAAGAACCCGCCAGGGACACCGACCGCCCCGATCGCGTGGCGCGGATCCTCCTGCACGACGTCACCGGCGGTCAGGACGTGCTGGTGTCGCTCACCGCGGAGTCCGTCGTCGCGCGGCGCGCGCTCGACCCGGCCGTGGACGGGCAGCTGCCCGTGCTGGACGAGGAGTTCGCGCTGGTCGAGGAGGTGCTCGCGAAGGACGAGCGGTGGCTGGCGGCGCTGGCCGCCCGCGACCTGGACGTGGCGAAGGTGCGGGTCGCGCCGCTGTCGGCCGGGGTGTTCGACTACCCGGAAGAGACCGGGCGGCGCATCCTGCGCGGTCTGGCGTTCGTGCAGGAGCACCCGGCGGACCACGCGTGGGCGCACCCGGTCGACGGGCTCGTCGGGTTCGTCGACGTCCTGGCCAGGGAGGTCACCCGGGTGATCGACCTCGGCCCGGTGCCTATCCCGGCCGAACCGGGCAACTTCGACGACCCGGCCGTCACCGGTCCACTTCGGACCACCCAGAAGCCGCTGGAGATCACGCAACCGGACGGCCCCAGCTTCACCCTCGACGGGCACCTGCTGCGGTGGGAGAACTGGTCGCTGCGGATCGGGTTCGACGCCCGCGAAGGCCTTGTCCTGCACGAGATCTCGTTCCGCGACGGCGACCGGGACCGGCCGATCGTGCGCCGCGCCTCGATCTCCGAGATGGTCGTGCCCTACGCCGACCCCTCCCCCATCCGCTCGTGGCAGAACTACTTCGACACCGGCGAGTACCTCATCGGCCGCTACGCCAACGCGCTCGAACTCGGCTGCGACTGCCTCGGCGAGATCACCTACCTGGAAGCGGTGATCGCCGACGAGTTCGGCCACCCCCGCGTCCTGCCCAACGCGATCTGCCTGCACGAGGAGGACTACGGGATCCTCTGGAAGCACACCGACCTCTGGGCGGGCTCGGCGGAGACCCGCCGCCAGCGCCGCATGGTCATCTCGTTCTTCACCACGATCGGCAACTACGACTACGGCTTCTACTGGTACCTCTACCTGGACGGCACCATCGAGTGCGAGGCCAAGGCCACCGGCGTCGTGTTCACCTCCGCCTACCCCGGCAAGGGCTACCCGTACGCCTCCGAACTCGCACCCGGTCTCGGCGCCCCGTACCACCAGCACCTGTTCAGCGCCCGGCTGGACATGGCCGTGGACGGGACCGCGAACCTGGTCGAAGAGGTCGACGTGGAGCGGGTGCCGATCGGGCCGGACAACCCGCGCGGCAACGCCTTCACGCTCCGCAAGACGCCGCTGCGGAAGGAATCCGAAGCGCAGCGGCTCGCCGACAACCGCCGCGGCCGGATCTGGCACATCACCAACCCGGAGTCCCGCAACCGGCTCGGCGATCCCGTCGCCTACGCGCTCGTCCCGGAGGGCAACCCGGAACTGCTCGCGGACGACGCGTCGTCCATCCACGCTCGCGCCACGTTCGCCACCAAGCACCTGTGGGTCACCCGTTATGACCCGGCGCAGCGCTACGCGGCCGGCGACTTCGTCAACCAACACCCCGGCGGTGCCGGGCTGCCCGCCTACGTGGCCGGTGACCGCGACCTCGACGGGCAGGACCTCGTCGTGTGGCACACCTTCGGCCTCACGCACTTCCCCCGCCCGGAGGACTGGCCGATCATGCCGGTCGACTACACCGGCTTCAAGCTCAAGCCGGTCGGGTTCTTCGACCGCAACCCCGCCCTCGACGTGCCGCGGGCCCGCGGATCACACTGCTGCGACTGAGTGGAGGAATTCCCGTGTCCGTTCAGATCCACCGCAACGCCCGCATCCGCACGCTCGACCCGGCGCGGCCGGAGGCCTCGGTCCTCGTCGTCACCGACGGGGTGATCACCGCGGCCGGCGGCGAGGACCTGCTGGCGGCTCACGACGGCGAGGTCGTCGACCACGGCGGCGCGTTCCTGATGCCCGCGCTCGCCGACGTCCACAACCACCACCTGACCGCGGGCCGGGCCGACCTGTTCGAGCTGCAGTTCGACGGCACCGAGGACCTGCCCGGCCTGCTGAGCGCCATCCGGAAGTGGTCGGCGGAGCTGCCGCCGGACGGGTGGGTGGTCGGCGGCGGATGGGGCAGCACGCTCATTCCCGAGTTGTCCACTTCGGACGCTCTGGCGGCGCTCGACGAGGCCTGCGGCGGACGGCCGGTGCTGCTGCGTGACGACAGCTGCCACAACCGCTGGGTGTCCTCCGCCGCACTGGAACGCGCGGGAATTTCGGCGGACAGCGGGCTGCTCATCGAGTCCGCCCTGATCCCCGTCGAGCGGGCGTACGCGGCGTCGGCACCGTCCGATGTGGAGCAGGACGCCCGGGCTTCGCTGCGGGGCATCGAGATCCTGCACTCGTTCGGGATCACCGCCTTCCAGGACGCCGCCGCGTCGCTGCCGATGCTGCGGGCGCTCAAGCACCTCGACGACACCGGGCGGCTGGACGCGTGGGTGGTGACGTCGTTGCAGGTCAACGACCAGATCTTCGGCACCCACCCGCTCGGGCAGGACCTCATCGACCTGCGGGAGGACTACCGCGGCGGCCACCACCGGCCGGACTTCGTCAAGATCTTCCTCGACGGGGTGCCGACGTCGAAGACCGCCGCGTTCCTGCGCCCGTACCTGCCCGACGACGTGCACGGCCCGTCCTGGCGCGGCGAGACCACCATGACCGCCGACGAGCTGACCGGCTGGCTGCTGCGGGTGGCGGCGCAGGGGATGTCGGCGAAGATCCACTGCACCGGGGACGCGTCGGTGCGGATGACGCTGGACGCCGTGGCCGCGGTGCGCGCCGCCGGGCACGAGGACGCGAAGTTTCACATCGCGCACGGCCAGTACGTCGCCGAGGAGGACGTGCCGCGCCTGGCCGAACTCGGGGTGACCGCCGACCTGTCGCCCGCGCTGTGGTTCCCCGGCGTCATTTTCGACGCGATCTGCGCGTGCGTGCCGCGGGAGCGGGCGGAGAAGCTGCACCCGAACCGGAACCTGGTCGACGCCGGGGTGCTGATCGCCGGCGGCTCGGACTGGCCCGTGGTGCCCTCGCCGAACCCGTGGCCGGGCATCCAGGGACTGGTGACGCGGGCCGACCCGACGGGCACGCATCCCGGCGAGCTGTGGCCGGAGCAGGCACTCACCCTCGAGGAGGCCCTGCACGCCTACACGCTGGGCGCGGCTCGGGCGATGGGCGTCGACGACGTCACCGGTTCGCTGGTGGCGGGCAAGTCGGCCGATTTCGTGGTGCTCGACCGCGATCCGTTCGCCGTGCCCGCCGACCAGCTGGCCGGCACGCGGGCCGAGGAGACGTGGTTCGCGGGCCGCCGGGTGTACCAGCGCCGGTAGGGTGGCGTGATGGTGGCGGAGGTGATGGCCGAGCTGGCCGCGCTGGAGGACCCGAAGGCGCGGGCGGTCAACGAGAAGCACGGTGACGACCACGGTGTGAACCTGGGCAAGCTGCGCGCGATCGCGAAGCGGCTGAAGACGCAGCACGACCTGGCGCGCGAGCTGTGGGCGACGGGCGACACGGCCGCGCGGCTGCTGGCGCTGCTGATCTGCCGCCCGAGGGCGTTCGAGCGCGCCGAGCTGGACGCGATGCTGCGCGAGGCGCGGGCGCCGAAGGTGCACGACTGGCTCGTGAACTACGTGGTGAAGAAGAGCCCGCACGCGGAGGACCTGCGGCTGTCCTGGCTCGCCGACGCGGACCCGGTGGTCGCGAGCGCCGGGTGGGCGCTGACGACGGACCGCGTGGCGAAGCGGCCCGGGGGGCTCGACCTGGGGAGGCTGCTGGAGGTCATCGAGGCGGAGATGAAGGACGCCCCGGACCGCCTCCAGTGGGCGATGAACCACTGCCTGGCGCAGATCGGGATCTCCCACGCGGAGCACCGGGACCGGGCGATCGGCATCGGGGAGCGGCTGGAGGTGCTCAAGGACTACCCCACGCCACCGAACTGCACATCCCCCTACGCACCGACGTGGATCACGGAGATCGTGCGACGGCAGGAGGCCAGCCCGGGGTGAGCTCGGGATGAGGCAGCGGCGCGGTTGCCTGGCCGAGCCGCCCGGACCGCCCCCACCGGAGCACCGGAACCACGCCCATCGGCATCGCCGAGCGCCTGGAAGTGCTCAAGGGGTGGATCACCGAAATGGTGCGACGGCAGTTGGCCAGCCCGGGGTGAGGCGGTTGGCCTGGCCCGGCGTCAGGGGCAGCGGCCCCACGGATAGCTCGTGCAGTCGATCGCCGCCCACACCGTCTTCCCACCGTCGCCGCGGCGCCGGCTGCCCCAATCCCCGGTCAGCTTGGCCACCATCGCCAGGCCCCGGCCACGCGGACTGGCCGGGTCCGGCCTGCGGAGTTCCGGTCGCCGCGGGGAGGGGTCGTCCACCTCGACGCGGATCCGGCACGGGTCGCGCTCCCGCCACAGCCGCAGCTGCCCGGCGCCGCCCGCGTGCTCGTGGGCGTTGGTGAGGATCTCGGTGGCGACCAGCTGAACAGCGACGAGGTGGTCCTCCCCGAGATCCGACAGCGCTCTGGCCGCCCACCGCCGCACCGCCACCAGCGGCGGCACCGTGCCCGGTTCGAGGTCCAACGTCAGCGGTTCCGAGATCTCCGACATCGGCTGCGTGGTCACCATCCCCAACTCCGTCCTGTCTGCTCAAGACGGTCGCCGACGACCACCCTGCTGGCCGGACGCCAAAACCGCAACTCAGGCGACGCCGGCCTCGGCGTGCGCGATGTCGGTGTAGACAGCGAGCGTGCCGGTCAGCCCGCTCAGCTCGAGAACCCGCCGGGAGATGCCGTCCGCCACGATCCGCAGCCGTGTGCCGCCGCGCAGGTGCGTCTCGACCAGGGCCCGGAGACCGCAGGCCGCCAGGAAACCGACCCCGGTCAGGTCCACCACCAGCACCCCGGGCGCCTCGCGCAGCGCCGTCGCCAGCGCGTCCTCGAGCACCGGCATCGCCTCGAGATCCACTTCGCCGTGCACCGACAGCACCAGCCCGCTGCCGGTGCGCCGCACCTGGACGCGGCACAGGGCCCGGGGCGGATGGTCGAAGCAGGTCGGCATGGTGCCGCCATCATCCACCCTCCCCGGACCGCCCGCACCCTCCGCACATAGAGTCTCTCGATTTCCGGCATAGCCAGAATTGGCTTCCTTGTGGATCGCGCCCGGCTCACGATGTGTCGCACGAAGCCAGATGGGAGCGTGACGTGACAACAACGAGCAGCCCAGGGGACGTGATCCGCACCCGGTGGTCCTCTTCGGACGACGCCGACCGGTTCACCGTGGAGAACCCGGCCACCGGCGAACCGGTGGCGGTCGTGCAGGGCGCCGGGGTCAAGGAGACCGACCTCGCCGTCCAGGCGGCCTACGACGCGCACTTCGCGTGGAAGGCCCGCAGCCCGCGGGAACGCGGCCGCTGGCTGTGGAAGATCGCGCAGGCGGTGCGCGAGAACGCCGACGAGATCGCGGCGCTGGAAACCTCCGACAATGGCAAACCGCTGTCCCAGGCGCGCCAGTTCGACCTGGAGGCGGCCATCGCGATCTTCGAGCTGTTCGCGAGCCTGTGCGAGGCGATGCCGAACCAGGTCCGCGACGCGGGCAGCACGCTGGACATCACCACCCTCGAACCGTACGGGGTGGTCGCCGCGATCGTGCCGTTCAACTGGCCGCCCCTGCACGCGGCGGGCAAGCTGGCCCCCGCGCTCGCGGTCGGCAACGCGGTGGTGATCAAACCACCGGAGCAGGCGCCGCTGTCGGTGCTGCGCGTCGTGGAGATCGCCCAGTCGATCCTGCCCGACGACGTCGTCCACGTCGTGCCCGGCACCGGCCGCATCGGGGCCCGGCTGGCCGCGCACGAGCTCGTCGGCAAGATCTCGTTCACCGGCGCGCCGAGCACCGGGACCGCGGTCATCAAGACCGCCGCGGACAACCTCACCCCGACACTGATGGAGCTCGGCGGCAAGAACCCGTTCATCGTCTTCGACGACGCCGACCTCGACAGCGCCCTGCCGTGGGCGATCGAAGGCGGGTTCTTCAACCAGGGCGAGGCGTGCACGGCCGCGTCGCGGGTCCTGGTCCAGGCCGGCGTCCACGACGAGGTGGCGCGCCGCTACGCCGAAGCCGTGCCGCGGCTGCGGGTCGGCGACGGCGCGGACCCCGGCACCCACGTCGGCCCGATGGTGACCGAGGCCCAGCGCCGCCGGGTCCTGGACTACATCGACGTCGGCATCGCCGAAGGCGCCACGGTCGCGGCCCAGGCGCCGCTGCCTGCCGACCCGCGGCTGGCCGGCGGCTTCTACGTCCCGCCGACCCTGTTCACCGGCGTCCGGCGGGACATGCGCATCGCCACCGAGGAGATCTTCGGCCCGGTCGTCACCCTGATCCCGTTCCAGGACGAGGCCGAGGCGGTCAGCATCGCCAACGGCACCGACTTCGGCCTGGTCGCCGGGGTGTTCACCCGCGATTCCGAGCGCGCCCTGCGGGTCAGCCGCGCCCTGCGCGCCGGGATGGTGTTCGTCAACAACTACAACCGCGCCTTCACCGGCACCCCGTTCGGCGGGGTCGGCGCGAGCGGCTACGGCCGCGAGCACGCGCTGGAAACCCTGCACGAGTTCGGCTACAGCAAGAGCATCCGGCTGCCGTCCGGCACCAGCGAGATCCCCCGCTGGGCGCCGTCGCTCGAAGTCACCGGGCGGAACGGGTGACGACGGCGGCCGCCGGCACGGCGGTCCCGCCCGAGGTCCGGCGCCGGGCGCTGCGCAAGGTCGCGTGGCGCCTGGTCCCGCTCGTCCTGCTGATGTACACGGCCGCGTTCCTGGACCGGGTCAACCTCGGCACCGCGGCCCTGACCATGAACGCCGACCTGGGGCTGTCCGCGGCCGCGTTCGGGTTCGCCACCGGCATCTTCTCCGCCGGCTACATCGCGCTGCAGATCCCGAGCAACCTGGCGCTGCAGCGGGTCGGCCCGCGCCGGTGGCTGGCGTTGCTGATGGTGTGCTGGGGCGCGGTCGCCACCTGCACCGGGTTCGTGCAGGGCGGGGGCTCGCTGATCACCCTGCGCGTGCTGCTCGGCGCCGCCGAGTCCGGGTTCCTGCCCGGCATGCTGCTCTACCTCACCTACTGGTTCGCCCCGGCCAGGCGCGGGCTGATCAGCGTGATCGCGAGCCTGCCGTTGTACGCGGTGATCGGCACGCCGCTGTCGGCGGTGATCCTGCAGGGCACCGACGGTCTGGGCGGGCTCACCGGGTGGCGGTGGATGTTCATCCTGGAGGGCCTGCCGTCGGTGCTGATCGGGCTGCTCGTGCTGGTGTGGCTGACCGACCGGCCGGAGAAGGCGCGCTGGCTCACCCCGCGGGAGCGCGCGGCGGTGCTGGCCGAGGTGCCCCCGCCCGAGGGCGGCCGTCCGCGCATCCGGCTCGCCGACCTCACCGGGCGGCTGCGGGACGCGCGGCTGCTCACCTTCGCCTTCGCGACCGGGCTGCTGTGGGTCGGGTTCGCCGCGCTGACCGCGTTCCTGCCGCTGATCATCGCCGGTTTCGCCGAGTCCTACGACACCCGGCTGAGCCTCGTGCAGACCGGCCTGGTGACCGCGCTCGTCTACCTGCCCGCGATCGGCGTCGCGCTCTTCTGGGCGCGCCACTCCGACCGGCGCGCCGAACGGGTGTGGCACTCGGCGGCGGGCGCGCTGCTCGCCGCGGTCGGCGTGCTCGTCGCGATCAACGGCAACGGCCTGGTCGTCACCCTGATCGGCACCGTCCTGCTCACCGCGGGCATCTACGCCAGCCTGTCGCTGATGTGGCAACTGCCCATCGGCCACCTCCGGCCCGGCCCGGCGGTGGCGGTGGGCAGCCTCCGGGCAGAGCCGCTCACTGCCCTCGTACAGGTTGCGGGTACCAGGGAAACGTGGTCGGTGGCGAGAATCAGGCCCCCTTCACGCGGATGGGGCCGGCCAGGACGGTGAGCGCGGCGCACGGGCTGGGCAGTACGAGGGCAGCTGGTTCCCCGGTCTGGGCATCGCCAACCGGATCGTCCCGCTCGGGCCGGACCAGTACATCGAGGTGGAAAGCGTCATCGACGCCTACTCGCCCGAGCACAACGCCTCCGACCGCTGGTTCTACGAGCAGATCCGCGGCGGCGACGTCTACCTCGGCTGGTGCCTGCGGGTGGACACCCGCGCCGAACTCGAAGCCGTCGCCGCGCGCCTGGACACCGGCATCATCGAAACGGGCTTGCGGCAGCGGCCGGACGGCAGCCTCAGCGCGCCCGCCCGCACCCCGGACACCGTGTCGTGCTGGAGCCGCGGCCTGCCCAACGTCTTCCACCTCCCCGACCTGAGCGTGCACCCGGCCGCGCAGCCCTGCCCGTCCGCGGTGACGCCGCGGGGGATCGCGTGGATGGAGGTCGGCGGCACCCGGGAGGACATGGTCGGCTGGCTCGGGCCGGAGGCGGCCGGGCTGCCGCTGAGGTACAACGGCGACCGGCCGGGCCTCTACGCGGTCGCGGTGACCACGGCCGACGGGGAGATCGTCATCCGGCGCACGGCCGTCACCCAGCCGGAGCCCGCCGGGCGCGGGAGCTGAGCGACCTACGATTCCGGGGTGACCGCCGATCGCGCGAAGGGAACCGGGATGGAGCCTGCCGACCAGGGCGAGCTGCGGCTGTCCGGACTGGACCTGCCGCTGCTGCACGCGTTGCACGCCCTGCTCGCCGAGCGCAGCGTCACCGGCGCGGCGATCCGCCTCGGCCGCAGCCAGCCCACCCTGTCCAGCGCGCTCGCCCGGCTGCGCCGGCACTTCGGCGACGACCTGCTGACGCGGTCCGGCAACCACTACGTGCTCACCCGGTTCGCCGAGCAGCTGCGCCCGCTTACCGGGGTGGCCGTGGCCGCCGTCGAGCGCGTGTTCAGCGCCGAGGCCGAGTTCGACCCGGGCGAGACGAGCCGCGAGTTCACCATCGTGTCCTCCGACAACGGAATCAGCGTCGTCGGCGGGCTCCTGGTGGCGCGCGTCGCGCAGGAGGCGCCCGGCGCGCGCGTCCGGTTCGTGCCGGTCACCCCGGAATCCATCAGCCGCAAGGACGAGTTCTACCGCACGGTCGACGGCGTGCTGATGCCGCACGGCTACCTCGACCTGCCCCGCAACATCGACCTCTACACCGACCGCTGGGTGTGCGTGGCGTCCGCGGCCAACACGCGGATCGGCGACCGGCTGACGATGGACCACCTGCGGGAGCTGCCCTGGGTGGCGACGTTCGGCGACCCGCTGGGCCGGGCGCCCGCCTGGCGGCAGATGGAGATGCTCGGCGTGGTACCCCGGGTGTGCGCCACTGCCGAGTCGTTCCTGGCGATGCCGCAGCTCGTCCGCGCGTGCGACGCGATCGCGCTGCTGCAGGAACGCGTCGCCGCGCTGGTCGCGGACGTGCCCGGACTGCGGATCCTGGAGTGCCCGTTCGACGCGATCCCGCTCGTCGAGGCGTTCTGGTGGCACCCGATCCACGACGACGATCCCGGCCACGCCTGGCTGCGGCGCTGCCTGACCGGACTGCGGCCGGACGCATAGAGTCCGTCCATAACCGGCATCGGAAGTATTGGCTTCCTTCGGAATGCCCGCGGCCGAAGAATCGGCAGGGTCCCCGCTCTTCCCTGGAGGCTCACCGATGAACAGCCGACCGCCCACTGTGGACGTGCACGCGCACGTCTGGCTGGACGACGTCGAGGCACTGGCCGCCGGACGGCCCGGCTACCGCGACCACAACGAGCTGGAGCTGCGCCGCGCGGGCACCGCGTCCGCCGCGGTCAGCGCGGACCAGGCGGCGCGGCGGCGGCCCCGGCTCACCGACGTGGCCACCCGGCTGTCCCTGATGGACGAGTCCGGAGTGGACGTCCAGGTGGTGTCGGTGGTGCCGACGCAGTACCACAGCTGGGCCGACCGCGGCCTGGCCGCCGAGATCGCCGCGACCACCAACGCGGGGATCGCCGCGCACTGCGCCCTGGCGCCGCACCGGCTGGCCGGCCTGGGAGTGGCGCCCCTGCGCCACCCCGACCTCGCGGTCGCGGCACTCGACGACGCCGTGCTCGGGCACGGGCTCAAGGGCGTGGAGATCTCCTCGCACGCCCCCGGCGTGGAGCTCTCCGACCGCGCGCTGGACCCGCTGTGGCAGCGGGCCGCCGAGCTGGACGCGGTGGTGTTCCTGCACCCCTGGGGGTGCACTTTGGACGAACGGCTGGACCGCTGGTACCTGTCCAACTCGGTGGGGCAGCCGGTCGAGCACGCGGTCGCGTTGTCGCACCTGGTGTTCGGCGGGGTGCTCGACCGGTTCCCTGGCCTGCGCCTGATCGCCGCGCACGGCGGCGGCTACCTGCCGCTGTGCCTGGGGCGGGCCGACCACGCCTGGCACCACCGCCCGGACGCGCGCGGGTGCGCCGAGCCGCCGAGTTCGTACCTGCCGCGGCTGTGGTTCGACTCGCTCGTCTACACGCCCGGCGCCCTGCGCGGCCTCGTCGCCGCCGCCGGCGCGGACCGGGTGCTGCTCGGCTCGGACTACCCGTTCGACATGGGGGTCGCCGACCCGGTCGCGCGGGTGCGCGCCGCCGGGCTCGACCCGGCCGCCACCGCCGCCGTCACCGGCGGCAACGCCCAGCGCCTCGGCCTCCTGCCCGCGGCGGTGGCCGCCCGCTCCTGACGTTCTCCCCCGCCTTCAACGAGGAAGGAATCCCATGACCACCACGTCCACCACCGGCAGGCCGGTGGCGCTGCGCCGCGCCGCGGTCGCCAGCACCGTCGGCAGCGCGGTCGAGTTCTACGAGTTCACCATCTACGGCTTCCTGGCGGTCGTGTTCGGGCCGCTGTTCTTCCCCTCCGGCGACGCCGCGGCCTCGACGCTGTCCGCGCTCGCGGTGTTCGGCGGCGGTTACCTGGCGCGGCCGCTCGGCGGGATCCTGTTCGGCGCGCTGGGCGACCGGATCGGACGGCGGTCGGTGCTGATGGCCACCATCTTCCTGATGGGCGGCGCGTCCACGCTGATCGGCGTGCTGCCCACCTACGCGCAGGCCGGCCTGGTGGCTCCGCTGGCCCTGCTGGTGCTGCGGCTGGTGCAGGGCCTGTCCGCGGGCGGCGAGTTCACCGGGGCGCAGACCTACATCGTGGAGATGGCGCCGCCGCGGCGGCGGGGCGCGCTGGGCTCCCTGCCCGCGCTCGGGATCGGCCTCGGGTTCGGCGTCGCCTCGCTCGTCGTCGCGCTGCTGAGCACGGTGCTGACCGCGGAGCAGCTGAGCGACTGGGGCTGGCGGTTGCCGTTCCTGCTGTGCCTGCCGCTGACGATCGTGTGCCTGTTCCTGCGCCTGCGGCTGGAGGATCCGCCGCAGTTCACCGAGATCGTGGCGAAGGCCGAGCGGACCCGGACCCCGGTGCGGGACGTGCTGCGCGGGCACCTGCGCGACGTGCTGCGGGTCGCGGCGCTCACCGTCGCGACCCTCGGCCCGGGTTTTCTCGCCAAGCTGTACCTGGGCATCCACCTGGTGCAGGTCAAGGACTTCCGGCCGGCCACCGTCTACGGCCTGCTCGGCGTGGTGCTGCTGGCGACGGCGGCGCTGTTCCCGGTGATGGGGCAGGTCAGCGACCGGCGCGGGCGCCGGCCGATCGCGCGTGCCGGGTTCGCCGCGTTCGCCGTGCTGTCGCTGCCGCTGTTCCTCGTCGTCGACGGGACGTCCAGCCTGGCGGTGATCCTGCCGGTGGTGCTGGTGTTCGCCGCGATCGAACCGTTCGTCTCCGCCGCCGTCTACACGACCTTCGCCGAGCTGTTCCCCGCCCGGACCCGTTACACCGGCACGTCGATCGGCTTCAACCTCGGCACCATCGTGGCCGCCGGCCTCGGCCCGTTCCTCTGCGGGCAACTGGTCGCGTGGACCGGCTGGGGCGCGGCACCGGGGCTGTGGGGCACCGCGTGCGCCCTGCTCGGCCTGCTCGTGATCGCCATGACGAGGGAGACCGGCCGGGCCGGTCTGGCCCGCTGAGAAAGGACTTCCATGACCAGGATCGTCGACCTGTCGGTGCCGCTGCGGGCGGGCATCGCCTCCGACCCGCCGGGCCTGCTGCCCGAGATCGACTACTACTCCCACGCCGAGACCGCGCAGGAGGTGGTCTCGTACTTCCCCGGGGCCACGGTGGACGACCTGCCCGACGGCGAAGGCTGGGCCATCGAGCGCCTGCGCGTCACCACGCACAACGGCACGCACCTGGACGCGCCCTACCACTTCGCGTCCACGATGGACGGTGGCGCGCGGGCCGTCACGATCGACGAGGTGCCGCTGGAGTGGTGCCTGCAGCCCGCGGTGAAGCTGGACTTCCGGCACCTGCCCGACGGGTACGTGGCGACCGCCGCCGACGTCGAGGCCGAGCTGGCGCGGATCGGTCACGACCTGCGGCCGCTGGAGATCGTGGTGGTCAACACGGCGGCCGGAGCCCGGTACGGGCAGGACGACTACGTCTCCGCCGGGTGCGGCATGGGCCGGGAGGCGACGCTGTACCTGCTCGAGCGCGGCGTGCGGCTCACCGGGACCGACGCGTGGAGCTGGGACGCGCCGTTCGTCCACACGGCACAGCGCTACGCGCGCGAGCGGGACCCGTCGGTGATCTGGGAGGGCCACCGCGCGGGCCGCGACATCGGCTACTGCCACCTGGAGAAGCTGCACGGCCTCGAGGACCTGCCCGCCGACGGGTTCTCCATCGCCTGCTTCCCAGTCAAGATCCATGCCGCGTCCGCGGGATGGACGCGCGCCGTGGCGATTTTCGACGAGTGAAGGAGAACTGTTCGTGAGCGTCGTGATCACGGTCGCGCCGACGGGCCCGATCGCCACCAAGTCCGACAACCCGCACCTGCCCACGCAGCCGGAGGAGATCGCCGACGCCGTGGCCGCGGCCTACTCGGCCGGGGCGTCGGTCGCGCACATCCACCTGCGCGACGCCGACGGACGGCCGACGGCCGACCCGGACATCGCGCGCCGCACGATGGGCCTCATCGCACAGCGGTGCCCGATCCTGGTCCAGCTCTCCACCGGGGTGGGGCTGACGGTGCCGTTCGAAGAGCGCGCCGCGCTGGTCGAGCTGCGGCCCCGGATGGCGACGTTGAACCCGTGCAGCATGAGTTTCGGGGCGGGCGAGTTCCGCAACCCGCCGGACGCGGTGCGGCGGCTCGCGGCCCGGATGCGGGAGCTGGGCGTGAAACCGGAACTGGAGGTCTACGACACCGGCCACCTGGACGCCTGCCTGCGGCTGCGGGACGAGGGCCTGCTCGACGACGAGCCGATGCAGTTCTCCCTGGTGCTGGGCGTCGCCGGGGGGATGGCCGCCACCCCGGAGAACCTGCTGACGATGGTGCGGCGCCTGCCCGAGGGCGCGGTCTGGCAGGTGATCGCGATCGGCCGGGCGAACCTGCGGCTGACCGCGATGGGGCTCGCCCTGGGCGGCAACGCGCGCGCCGGCCTGGAGGACACGCTGTACCTGCGCAAGGGCGAACTGAGCCCGGGGAACCTCCCGCTGGTGGAGCGCACGGCCCGGCTCGCGCGGGAGCTCGACCTGAGCGTGGCCGGCGTCGAGGAGACCGCGCGGCTGCTCGGCCTCCACCCGGAGCCCGCGAAGACCTGAAAAGCGGTATGGTCGTCCGCATGTCAGGACAACCGCGTACCGGGTCGTACCGGGAGCGCAACTCCACGGCCGACCGCGCCCTCGACATCCTGATGATGTTCACCGACGAGGAGCGGGTGCTCTCCGGCGCCGCCGTCGCCGCCCGCCTGGAGGTCGCCCGCTCCACCGCCTACCGCTACCTGCAGAGCCTGGTGGCCAGCCGCTTCCTGGAGGAGGCTCCGGGCGGCGGCTTCCGGCTGGGCCTGCGCGTGCTGGAACTCGGCCGCATCGCCCGCCGTTCCTACGGGCTGTCCGAGGCCGCCGCGCCGGTGATGGCCAAGCTGAGCGAAGCGGTGCGGGAAACGGTGTTGCTGACCCGTCGCGTCGGCGAGCTGGTCGTGTGCGTCGACCGCGAGGAACCACCCGCGCACCACGTCCGCCTGTCCTACGAACGCGGCAGCACCCTCCCGCTCAACGCCGGCGCGTCCGCCCTCGTGCTGCTGGCGTGGAGCGATCCGGACGAGGCCCGCGCGGTGCTGAAGTCGGCGCCCCTGCAGCGGTTCACCCCGGCGACGCTGACCGACGTCGACGCCGTGATGCGGCGCCTGGCGGAGATCCGGGAGCAGGGTTTCTCCGTCACCCGCGGCGAGCTCGACCCCGACGTGCTCGGCATCGCCGCGCCGATCCGGGACGACGAGGACCGGGTGGTCGCCGCGATCAGCGTCGCGGCCCTGGCGTCGCGGGTGCCGAAGAAGCGCGAGGCGCCGATCGTGGAGCAGGTGCGTTCGGCGGCCGCCGAGATCGGCGGCCGCCTCGCCCTGATGAACGGCTGACCGGTCAGCCCTCGGCGCGCACCCGGTTGACGAGCGTGCCGATCCCCTCGACCGAGACCGTGATCTCGTCGCCGTCGCGCAGGAACACCTGCGGATCGCGGCGGAAACCCACGCCGCCCGGGGTGCCGGTCAGGATGACGTCCCCGGGGAGCAACGTGGTGAACTCCGAGATCGCCGCGATCAGCGTGGGGATGCCGAAGATCAGCCGGGAGGTGTCCGAACTCTGCAGTTCGCGCCCGCCCAGCACGGTGGTCACGCGGGCGGCCGTGAGGTCCGCCTCGGCCGGGGTGACCAGGTACGGCCCGAGCGGCGTGGAGCGGTCCCACGCCTTGCCCGGCAGCCACTGGTGCGTCTTGTACTGGTAGTCGCGCATGGTGACGTCGTTGGCCACGCAGTAGCCGAGCACGTGGTCCACGGCCTTCTCCGGCGGGATCCGCCGGCCCGCCTTCCCGATGACGACCGCCAGCTCGGCTTCGTAGTCGACCTGGGCCGACTCCGGCGGCAGCACGATGTCGTCGTACGGGCCGATCAGGCTGGAGGCGAACTTGGTGAACAGCACCGGATAGGTGGGCAGGTCGCGCCCGGTTTCGCCGACGTGCGCGTGGTAGTTGAGGCCGACGCACACGATCTTGTCCGGGTTCGGCACCGGCGGGCACACCCGCACCGCGGCCACCGGGACGGCCTCGGCGGGCCGTTCGCGGGCCGCCGACAGCACGTCGGACGGGGTGTCCCGGCCCAGCTCCGGCAGCCCGTCGAGTGGGATCAGCCGGTCCCCCTCGACCCGGCCGACTCGCCGGGCGCCGCGGAATTCGTAGGTCGCGTACGGCATGGCCGCCTCACTGCCCTTCCGAGGTGGTGCGCCAGTTCGCGAGCTGACCGCCCCACAGGTTCACGCTGCGCGGCACCGGATCCCACCGGCGCGGCACGTAGGTGACGCGGTCGTCGTGGAACTTCTCCATCTCCGCGGACAGCTCCACGTGGTTGCCCGCCGGATCGTCGAAGAACACGAACAGGTTGTTGCCCGGCCCGTGCCGCCCGGGACCCCACACCACGTCCACGCCCTCGTCGGTCAGCCGGTCGCACCAGGCCTTGAAGTCCGCCCACTCGGCGAGGTCGTAGGAGTAGTGGTCGAGCTGTCCCGGCCGGCCGCCGGCGACGACGGCGAGGGTGTGGTGGTCGCGGTCGCTGCGCAGCCACGCGAACCGGCCGTCGGCGAGCTGGTCGGAGATGCGGAACCCGGCGATCCCCACGTAGAACCCGGCCATCGCGGCGACGTCGCGCGTGGACAGGGTGACGTGCTGGTACTTGACCGGGCGGCGGCCGGTGTCGGCGGCGTGCTCACCGCCGCGGCGCACCGGGCCGTGGAAGTGGACCGTGTTGCCGTCCGGGTCGGTGCAGACCAGGCCCGGCTCACCGGTGACCGCTTCGGTCAGGTACGCCTCGTCCAGGGTGCTGACGTGGTGACCGGCCGCGGTGAGCCGTTTCTCCAGTCCCGCCAGGCCGTCCGGGTCGCGGACCTCGAAGGCGATGTGGTCCAGGCCCGCTTCGCCGGGCAGGAGGTCGAGCACGTGGTGGCCGCTCCCCCATCCCAGGCGCCGGCCACCACCGGGCAGGTCGTCGTGCGGCACCAGGCCGAGGACCCGGCCGTAGAAGTCGGTGGTGGACGCCACGTCGGGGACGCGCAGGCCCAGGTGGGACACCGCGGTCCGGCGCAGGCTGCCCGCGGCGCCGGGCTCGGCGAGAATCACGCGTTCGGGTGTGGGCACGGGCTTCTTCCTCTCTCCACTGTGGATGGTCAGGCGACCGGTTCGGGAACGGGGCGGCGCGCCAGGCGCAGCGGGCCGGCCAGCGCGGGCGGCTCGGCGGGCCGCCAGGCGGCGGCGACGAACCGGTCCGGCCGCAGCAGGACGACCCGGCCCCGGTAGCCGGCGAGCTCGGCGTCCAGCCCGCCGTCGACGTCGACGAGGACGCGGTGCCCCCGGGTGGACGGCATCCGGTCGTCCACCGCCACTTCCGCGACGGCCGGCGCGAGCGGGCCGGCGAGCGCCGCCGCCTCCCCCGGATCGACGCCGACCCCGAGCAGGGCCCACCCGGTGCCGAGAACCTCGTCGAGCAACCGGATGCGGTGCGCGGCGGTGTCGAACACCCGCGGCTGGCCGATCATCCGCCCGGCGAGCCCGGGTTCCCCCGCCAGCAGGCCTTCGGTGTAGACGTGCGGCGGGCGGTACCGCATGTGCTCGAAGTAGGCGCGGCCATGCTCGGTGCGCATCGCGGCGCCGATGAGCCGGTCCCGCTGCCGGGCGAGCCGGGGACTGGTCGTCATCACCACCCGGCCCAAGCGGGCCGAGAGCCGGACCGTCGCCTCGACGTGCGGGCGCCGCTCGGTCTCGTAGGTGTCCAAGGCGGACTCGCCGAGCCGCCCGGCGAGCACGTCGGCGATCTTCCAGGCCAGGTTCGCCGCGTCCCGCACCCCGGAGTTGAGCCCCTGCCCGGCGAAGGGCGGCATCATGTGCGCGGCGTCGCCGAGCAGGAAGACGGCACCGTCGCGCCACCGGTCGGCGACCACGGCGTTGAACCGGTAGTTCACGGCCCGCTCGACCTGGCCGGGCGTGATGTCGCGGTAGGGGGCCAGCAGGCGGCGCACGAGCGCGAAGTCCGGCCGCTGTCCCGGGCTGCCTTCGCCCGGGTGCAGCAGGAACTCGTAGCGGCACCGGCCGTCCCGCCCTGGCACGATCACGTGCGGGCGCGCCGGATCGCCGTGGTGCATCCCGTACCGCTGGTCGTGGTGGTCGCCGAGCACGTCGGCCACCAGCCACACCTCGTCGTGGCTGCGCCCGGTCATGCCGATCCCCAGCAATTCGCGGACGGTGGAGCGGCCCCCGTCGCAGCCCAGCACGTACCGGGCCCGGACCAGCGACGTCGTGCCGTCCTGCCGGCACCGCAGCCCGGTCCGGCCGTCGGGGCACCCGGCGAGGCCGGTGACCGTCGTGCTCATCCGGACTTCGGCGCCCGGGGCTTCGACGAGGTGGCCGTGCAGTTCGCGTTCCAGGTCGGGCTGGGCGAAGGGGTTCTTGAACGGGTACCCGTGCCGGAACGGCCACGGGCTGCCCGCGTGGAAGACGGGACGGCCGGTCGCGTCGTAGTACCTGGTCCCGGTGCCGGGAACGATAATGCGCAGCAGACGGCCGGCGAGCCCGGCCGACTGGTACACGCGCAGCGCCTCGTCGTCGATGCTGATCGCCTTCGGCTCGTCGCTGGTGCGCGGTTCGCGCTCCAGGACGACCACGTGGACGCCGCGGGCGGCCAGCAGCGCCGCCGCGGTCATGCCCACCGGCCCGGCCCCGACGACCGCCACCTCGCAGTCGGTCTCCGCGGCGGGCGGCGGTTGCTGTGTCTGCACGAAGTCTCCTCCCTTCCCCAGGTGGTGCTCGTTCACGCTAAGCCACCGGTGTCCTGGATACAAGAACTTGTGTTGCGCTTTTCAGGACAGTACCGTTCGGCGGGACAGCGCCGGAGAAGACAAGGAGCTCCCCTGTGAGTTCGGAACAGCTCGAGCAACTGAAGAAGAACCTCCGTGAAGGCCCGCTCGACATCGGCGGACCGGTCGCCGAGACCCGGCGGATGTTCGAGGCGATCCACGCCGATCTCCCGGTCCCCGACGACGTGCGGCTGTCCGAGACCAGGCTCGGCGCGGTGCCCGCCCTCGCCGCCGAGCCGGCCGGGGCGGCCCGCGACGCCGCGATCCTCTACCTGCACGGTGGCGCCTACGTCGTGGGCAGCTCGCGCAGCGCACGCGCGGTGGTCGCGGCGCTGGCCGCGCAGGCGGGCTGCCGGGCCGTGGCCGCGGATTACCGCCTCGCCCCGGAACATCCGTTCCCGGCGGCCGTCGGCGACGCGCTCGCGGCTTACCGCGCCCTGCTGGACCAGGGGATCGACCCGGGCCGCCTCGCGCTGGCCGGCGACTCCGCCGGCGGCGGGCTGGCGATCGCGACGCTGGTCGCCGCACGCGACGAGGGACTGCCGTTGCCCGCCGCGGCCGCGGTCTTCTCCCCCTGGGCCGACCTGACCCTGTCGGCCGGCTCGCTGATCAGCAAGGCCGACGCCGACCCGGCCCTCACGGCGCGGTCGCTGAGCACCCGCGCCGCGGACTACCTCGGCGGGCAGGACCCGCGCACGCCGCTGGCCAGCCCCGTGTTCGCCGACCTGACCGGCCTCCCGCCCCTGCTGATCCAGGCAGGCACGGCGGAGATCCTGCTGGACGACGCGGTCGGCCTGGCCGCCGCCGCGGCGCGCGCCGACGTGGACGTGGACCTGCAGATCCGGGCGGAGATGCCGCACGTGTGGCAGACCTTCGCCGCGTTCCTCGACGAAGGCAGGCAGGCGCTCAGCGCCGCGGCGGCCTTCCTCGCGTCCCGTTTCGACTGACAGGCGGTGTGCTGATGACCGACTACGACGTGGTGGTGATGGGGGCGGGCGTGGCCGGGCTGGGGCTCGGCGCCCGGCTCAAGGCCCGCGGGCAGCACGACTTCCTCGTGCTGGAGCGGGCCGCGGAGGTGGGCGGCACGTGGCGCGACAACACCTACCCCGGGTGCGCGTGCGACGTGCCGTCGCACCTGTACTGGTACTCCTTCGACGAGGAGCCGCCGGACTGGAGCCGGATCTACCCGAGCCAGGGCGAGGTGTTCGCGCGGCTGCGGGAGTTCGCCGAACGCACCGGCGTCCTCGGGCACGTCCGGCTGAACACGCGGGTCGTCGCGGCGGACTGGGACGAGGCGGACCTGCACTGGCGGGTGACGACCGCGGACGGCGGCACGATCACCGCGCGCGTGTTCGTCTCCGCCTGCGGGCAGCTGGCGGAACCCAGCTACCGCGGCATCGCCGGGCGCGAGCGGTTCACCGGGGTTTCCTTCCACTCCGCTCGCTGGCGCCACGACGTCGACCTGACGGGCAAGCGAGTCGCCTGCGTCGGCAGCAGCGCCAGCGCCGCGCAGCTGATCCCGGAGATCGCCGCGGTCGCGGCGAAACTGACCGTGTTCCAGCGCTCGGCGCCCTACGTGCTGCCCCGCGAGGACCGCCCGTACACCGAGGCGGAGCTGCGGGCGTTCCGGGAGGACCCGGAGGCGCTGGCCAAGAGCCGCGCCGAACAGTACGCCGAACGGGAGCGGCAGTTCTGGGCGCTGGAGCCGGGGTCGGACGTGGCGCGCGAGACCGTGCGGATCGCGCGCGAGCACCTGGAGGCGCAGGTCGCCGATCCGGTGCTGCGCGAGAAGCTGTGGCCCGGCTACGCGTTCGGCTGCAAGCGCCCCGTCATCAGCGACGAGTACCTGCCCGCGTTCACCCGGCCCAACGTGGACCTCGTGACCGCGGGGGTCGCCGGGGTGGAACCGGACGGCGTGCGGGACGCCACCGGCGCCCTGCACCCGGTGGACGTGATCGTGTACTCGACCGGGTTCGAGTCGCTGAAGTTCCTCAACGGGCTGCGCGTCACCGGCCGCGGCGGGACGGACCTGCACGAGCAGGCGTGGCGCGAGTCGCCGCAGGCCTACCTCGGGATGGCGGTGCCCGGCTTCCCGAACTTCTTCATCCTCTACGGGCCGAACACCAACCTCAACCACAACTCGATCATCGCCATGCTGGAGGCGCAGTACGACTACCTGCTGCAGGCCTTCGCGCGGCTCGGCCCGGACGCCCCGGCCCTGGACGTGCGCCCGGAGGTGGTGGCGGCCTACAACGACCGGCTGCAGCAGGACCTCGCCCGCAGCGCGTTCGCCACCGGGTGCTCGAGCTGGTACGTCGGCGAAGGCGGGCGGGTGGTGACCAACTGGTGGGGCACGGTCGACGCGTACAAGGCCCGCACGGCGCGGTTCGACCCGGCCGAGTACCGCACGGTCGGTTCCCCGGCCTGACCGGGCGAACACGCGGAAGGAGCCGCCCAGGCACGCCTGGGCGGCTCCTTCCGTCATGCCTGGTGCCGGTAGAACGTCCGCTGCTCGGTGAACGTGCGCACCGACTCCAGACCGCCGAGCCGGCCGAACCCGGACGCGCCGAGCCCGCCGAAGGGCACGTGCGGCTCGTCCCCGACCGACGGACCGTTGAGGTGCACCGCGCCGGTGCGCAACCGCCCGGCCAGGCGCTCCGCGGCCGCCGCGTCCGCCGTGATCACGCTGGCGATGAGGCCGTACTCGGAGGAGTTCGCGAGCGCGACCGCCTCCTCGTCGCCGGCCACCGGATGCACCGACACCACCGGGGAGAACGCCTCCTCGGTCCACAGGCGACAGTCCGGGCCCACGCCGGTGAGCACGGTCGGGCGGGCGAGACCGCCGTCGAGGTCGGGGCCGCCCGACCGGACGCGCGCACCCTTGCCGACCGCGTCGGCGACCAGCGCGCGGAACCGCTCCGCGGCCCGCCCGTCGATCAGCGGCCCCAGATCGGTGCGCTCGTCGCGGGGATCCCCGGTCACCAGGGCCTCGGCCGCCGCGGACAGGCGCGCCACCAGTTCTCCGGCGCGGTCGGCGTGCACGATGATGCGGTCGGTGCACATGCACACCTGCCCGCTATTGGCGAACGACGCGGTGACCAACGCCGGCGTCCACGCTTCCAGGTCCGCGTCGGCGCGCACGATGGTGGCGTTCTTGCCGCCCAGCTCCAGCACGGACGGAGTCAGGGCACTGCCGGCCAGTTCCGCGATCGACCGGCCCACCGGCGTGGAGCCGATGAACACCACCCGCCGCACGTCCGGATGCGCGATCATCGCGGCCGTCACCTCCGGCCCGGCAGCGGCGTCGGTCGTGACGACGCCGACCACGCCCGCGGGCAGGCCGGCCTCGTGCAGCGCGCCGGCCAGCAGGTGCCCCGCGGCGATCGGCGCGTGCTCGCTGGGCCGCACCACCACCGCGTTGCCCACGGCGAGAGCGATGGCGATCGAGCGGGCGCAGAGGATCACCGGCGCGTTCCACGGCACCAGGGCGAGCACAACCCCGGCCGGCTCGCGCCGCGAGAACGTGACGGTCCCCGGGTCGTGGGAGGGCAGGATCTCCCCCGTGGCGACGGTGACCAGGCCCGCCGCCTCCCGCAGGGTCGCCGCCGCCTCCCGCACGTTCATGTCGGCCCACCCGCGGACCGCGCCCGTCTCCAGGGCCAGCGTGTGCCGGTGAGCATCTAGGTCGCGTTCGAGGATGTCCGCGGCCGTCAGCAGGACGCGCCGCCGTTCGCCGACGCCGGTCGCGGCCCAGGCCCGCTGCGCTGCCGCGGCGGCTGTGACGGCGGCTTCCGCGTCGCGCGCGGTCGCCGCGGCGACGGTCGCCACCGGTTCGCCCGTCACGGGCGAGATGTCGGGAAAGGTGCCACCGGCGGCCGGGTGGTGCTCTCGGCCGTACCAGAGCGGGGTGAGGGTGTCAGTGCGCACGGGTCACGCTCCGAAGACCAGGACGGGCTTGATCGTTTCGCCCGACGCGGCATCCCGCGCGGCGGTCTCGATGTCGGCGAACGGGTAGCGCCGGATCAGCCGGTCCAGCGGGAACCGGCCCGCCCGGTGCAGGGCGATCAGGTGCGGCACGAACGACTCGGGCTCGCTGTCGCCGAGGGTCACCCCGACGATCCGCCGTCCGGGCAGCAGGGCGTTGACGTCGAAGGCGGCGGTGGACCCGGCGTGCGGGGCGCCGATCACCGCGCAGGTGCCGCGCACCGCGAGCGCTCCGATCAGCCCTTCCAGAACGGCGACGTTGCCGGTGGTCTCGATCGCGAGGTCCACCCCGGCGCCGCCGGTGCGGTCGAGCAGGTCCTGCCTAAGGTCCTGCCCGGTCGCGTGAACGGTCTCGGTCGCGCCGAGCGAACGAGCCAGGTCCAGCCGGGACGGCACCCGGTCGACGACGATGATCCGCTCCGCCGCCGTGGACGCGGCGGCCATGACGGCGGCGAGCCCGACCGCGCCGGCGCCTGCCACGACGAGCGAGGCGCCCGGCCGCGGCCGCAGCACGTTGAGCACCGCGCCCGCGCCGGTCTGGAAACCGCAGCCCAGCGGCGCCAGCGTGATCAGCTCGTCGTCGGAGGTGTCCGGAGGCAGCGGGATCACACTGCGTTCGTCGGCGATCGCCATCTCCGCGAAGGACGACTGTCCGAAGAAGTGCGCGTGCAGCGGCCGGCCGGCGGCGTCCCGGACGGTGGGCGAGCCGTCGGCGCGCGCCCCGCCCAGCAGATTGGCCGTCAGGTGCTGCGCGCAGTACGCGGGGTGGCCGGACCGGCACGCGGCGCACCGGCCGCACGAGGTGAAGGTGAGCAGCACCCGCTCCCCCGGGCGCACCCGGGTGACGTGGCCGCCGGTCGCGACGACCTCGCCCGCGCCCTCGTGCCCGAGGATGCCGGGCAGCGGGAACGGGATGACGCCGGAGCGGACGCTGAGATCGGTGTGGCACATCCCGGCTGCCCGCATCCGCACGAGGACTTCGCCGGGTCGCAGGTGGTCCAGGTGGACGGTGGTGAGCCGGAACGGACTGTCCGGACCGGACACCACCGCGGCCGAGGTCACTACGGGCATCGTCGCCCCTCCAGAGTAGCTGAGTCCTGATTATCAGGTCTTGTATCCTGTGATACGAGACTATACTGTGGCGAGCGCGGTCGATGTCCAGCCGCGCACCCGGTTCCCCGGTCCGCGCACTGACCCGGAAGGGCGGAAATGACCTCATCACTCGTCGACGTGCACTCCCACTTCGTCACCGGCGACTACATCGCGGCGGCCCGGCAGGCGGGGCACGACGTTCCCGACGGCATGCCCGGGTGGCCGTCCTGGTCGGCGGAGGAGCACCTGCGGCTGATGGACGACGCCGGGATCGGCCAGGCACTGCTGTCGATCTCCTCCCCCGGTGTCCACTTCGGAGACGACGACACCGCCAGGGACGTGGCCCGGCACGTCAACGACTTCGGCATCGCGGTGGCCGCGGCGCACCCCGGCCGCTTCGGCCTGTTCGCGTCCCTGCCGCTGCCCGATGTGGACGGCGCGATCGCCGAGATCCGCCGGGTCCGCGCCGAAAGCGGGGTCGCCGGGTTCTCGGTGATGTCCAACGCGCACGGCGTGTACCTGGGCGACCCGCGGTACGCGCCGCTGTGGGCCGAACTCGACCGGCACGAGGCCGTGTTGTTCGTGCACCCGACGAAACCGCTCAACGCCGACGCGGTCGCGCTGGGACGGCCGCTGCCGATGATCGAGTTCCCGTTCGACACGGCCCGCACCGTCGTCGACCTGATCTTCGCCGGCGTCCTGCTCCGCCACCCGCGCATCCGGTTCGTGTTCACGCACAGCGGCGGTGTCCTGCCGCTGCTGATGGACCGGGTGGAACTGTTCCGCGGCAGGGCGCTCGGCATCGGCGACGGCGATCCCGCGGAGAGCGCCCGCATACAGCTCGGCAAGCTGTGGTTCGACTGCGCCGGCACCCCCATGCCGACCGCGCTGTCCACACTCGCCTCCGTCGTGGGCACCGACCGGTTGCTCTTCGGCACCGACTACTGCTTCACCCGGCCCGCCCAGGTGCTGGCCGGGATCGGCGAGATCGAAAAGGCGGGCGCCTGCCCGGCCGGTGGCAGCTGGCTCGATCTGTTCCGCCGCAACACCAAGGCCCTGCGCTAGCCGGCCCCGACCTGTTCGCTTGCACAAGGAGGTCCAAGTGAGCACCACGCCCACCACCGTCGGCCACGGCGCGGCCAGGGTCACCGTGACCCGGACGTCGCCCGCGATCATGCTGCTGTGCGGCGCGGCCCTGATCTTCGAGGGCTACGACATCTACGTCTTCGGTGTCGCCGTGCCCTCGCTGCTCCAGCACCCCGGGTGGACGCTGAGCCCGGGCTACGCCGGGGTGATCGGCTCGGCGGCCGTGTTCGGCATGCTGCTCGGCGCGCTCGTCGCCGGCATGTTCACCGACATCATCGGCCGCCGCCGCATCTACCTGGCCACCGTCACCGTCTTCTCGCTCGGCATGCTGCTGTGCGCCGTGGCGCCCACCCCCGAAGTGCTGCTCGTCGGCAGGCTCATCGTGGGCATCGGCGGCGGCGGGTTCATGCCCACGGCACTGTCCATGGTCGTCGAGTTCTCGCCGGAGGGCAGGCGCAACCTCAACGTCTCCCTCGCCCTCGTCGGAGTGGGGCTCGGCGGCATCCTCTCGGCGTTGCTGGGCATCTGGCTGGTGCCGGCCTGGGGCTACCGCGCGCTGTTCTGGATCGGGGTGCTGCCCCTGCTGATCCTGCTGCCGTTCGCGCTGCGCAGGCTGCCCGAATCCGTGTCGTTCCTGGTCTCGAAAGGACGGATCGCGGCCGCGCGCGAGCAGATCCACCGGTTCCGGCTGCCGCTGGAGCTCACCGAGATCCCGGGCGCGCAGCCGGTCACGGGACGGGAGCGCCCGTTCGCCGCGGCCGGGTCGCTGTTCGGGCGACGGCACCTGCGCGCCACCGTGGTCTTCTGGATCGGCACGGCACTGTGCCTGCTGCTGATGTTCGGCACCAACACGTGGCTGCCCTCGCTGATGATGAAGTCCGGGTACGGCATCAGCTCCGCGCTGTCGTTCCTGGTGTTCCTCAACCTCGGCGCGGTCCTCGGTTCGCTCGCCGGCGCGGCCGTCGCCGACCGGGTCGGCCCCAAGTACGTGGTGATCGCCGGTTTCTGCTCCGCGGCGCTGGCGCTGGCCGCGCTGTCCCAGCAGCCCGCGCCCGCCCTGGTGTACCTGCTGGTGGTCTTCGTCGGCGCGGGCGGGGCGGGCACGCAGAACCTGCTCAACTCCTACATGGCCACCTACTACCCGCCGTCCAACCGCGGCAGCGGGCTCGGGCTGGCGCTCGCGTTCGGCCGCATCGGCGGGGTGGTGGGCCCGATCTACGGCGGCCTCATCGTCGCCTCCGGCGCAGGCACCGCCACCGGGTTCCTGGCCTTCGCGCTCGCCCCCGTGGTGGCCGCGCTGGTGCTGACCTTCGGGCCCCGCGTCCCCGGGCGGGCCGCGTCGTGACCGCGGTGCTCACCGGCCACGAGCACCAGCTCGTGCACCAGATGGACGCCGTCGACGAACTCCTGACCCGGACCGCCGACCCCCACCACCGGCGCATCCTGCTGAACTTCCGGCAGCACGTCCTGCTCGAAGTGGCCGGGCGCCACCACGAGTTCCTGACACCGGCGATGATGGCCGCCGAGCCGGTCTACCGCCTGGGCGAGGGCCGGGCGAACATCGTCCTCACCGGGCTGGAGGAGATCGGGCGGTTCTACGACGAGGTGCGGCGGGCGGAAGCCCTCGTGCTGTGGACGACCGCGCTCCGGCCCGCCGTCGCGGACTGGGGTTTCGCCGCCGAGGCCTGGTTCCACCGCCAGCTGCCCGGCCGCTTCCTGGCCCGCACCGGCGCCGACGTGGACGATCCGGCGGCGACCTACCTGGTCAGCTGCCGCGCGGCCTTCATCTGGCCGTACGACGAGCAGGGCAGGCTCGAAGGCGAGCACGTGTACGAGGATCCGGGCAGCGTCACGACGCGGAAGCTGACGCCCGCGGAGGTTATCCCCCCGGGACGGGCGGCCGAGCTGCTCGCCCCCGTGATCGCAGCCCACCCCGGTCAGGGCTGAGCCAGCCGCTCACCGGGTGAGCAGGGCGGGCGTCAGGCGCTCCAGCTCCGCCAGTGCCGCGGCCACCCCAGCGGCGCCGCGCGCGCCCGGCCGGGTGACCGTCAGAATCTTGCGCCGCGGCTCCTCCGCGCACGTCAGCCGGACCACCGGGGCGGTCTCGGGGACCCGGGCCAGCCTCGGCACCAGCGCCACCCCGAGCCCGTGCGCCACCAGCGCGATCGTCGCCTCCCAGTTGACCGCGTCGTGGGCGACCGGCGGGGTGAAACCGGCCGCGCCGCAGGCGGACAGGACGTGGGTGCGGCACGTGCACGGCGCGCCGGGCACGATCCACGGCTCGTCCGCGGCCTCGGCGAGCTCCACCCGTTCCCGGGCCGCGAGCCGGTGGCCGGCCGGAACCAGCAGGTCGAACGGGTCGTCCAGCAGCGGACGCTGGTCGAACCGGGCCCGGTCGCGGGGCGGCTCGTCCGGTTTGGCCTCCACCACTGCCAGGTCCGCGTCGCCGTCGAACAGCAGGTCGAAGCAGTTCCCGGCCTCGGCCTCGCGGATCCGCGGGGTCAGCCGCGGGTGACGGGCGGCGAGCGCGGCGGCGGCCGGGGCGAGCAGCGCGCTCACCGCGCCCGGGAACCCGGCCAGCCGCAGCAGCCCGGCGGGCTGGTCGTCGTCGGCGCGCAGGTCCCGCTCGGCCACTTCCCAGCGCGCCTGGATCTCGTCCGCGTGCGCCAGGAGCCGTTGCGCCGCCGGCGTCAGCCGCACGCGGCGGCCGTGGGGTTCGAGCAGCGCCACCCCGAGCTCCCGCCCCAGCTGGCGGATCTGCTGCGATGCGGCCGACGGGGTGAAGTGCAGGGCCTCCGCCGCCGCCCGCACCGTGCCGTAGTGGTCCACCGCGCGGAGCACGTGGAGCCGCCGCAGGTCGATCATGTAGCTGATTCTTCACGGTCATGTCCGGAAACACAACCTGGACCTACCCGGTCCGGCGACGCACGCTGGAACCAGGAGGTGCCCGCATGATCACCGTGTGGTTGTCGTTGTTCGCCGAAACCGTGGTGGCGACCGGAATCGCCGCCGCGCTCGTCCGCTGGTCCGCCCGCCGGTGAGGGCGATCTGGCTAGCGGTCGGCCTGGTGCTGCTGACCCTCAACCTGCGCGCGGCCATCACCGGCGTCCCGCCGGTGCTCGGCGAGCTGCGGGAGGAGTTCGGCCTCACCGGCGTCGAGGTCAGCGTGCTCACCACCCTGCCGGAGCTGTGCGTGGGCCTGTTCTCCGCGCTCGCGCCCGCGCTGGCCCGCCGGATCGGCACCGAGGCGGCGATCACCGCGGCGCTCGTGGTGCTCACGGCCGGGCTCCTGCTGCGCGCGATCCCCGGCCGGGCGGCGTTGTTCGCCGGGACCGTGCTGGCCGGAGCCGGTGTCGCGACCGGCAACGTGCTGGTGCCCGCGGTCGTCAAGCACGCCTTCCCCGGCCGCGCGGGCACGTTCACCGGCCTGGCGATGATGCTGATGTCCGTCAGCGGCGCGGCCGCCGCGGGGTTGGCGGTGCCGCTGGAGCAGGCGGGCGGCTGGCGGCTCGCGCTCGTCGCGTGGGCGGTCCCGGCGCTCGTCGCGGCACTCGCGTGGGGCCCGCTCACCCGCCGTCGCGCCGCCGAACCCGTTCAGCAGGCCGCGGGTTCGCTGCTGCGCGAGCCGCTGGCCTGGTCGGTGATGGTGTTCATGGGCATGGCGTCGCTGATGTTCTACACACTGACGTCGTGGCTGCCGCAGATCATGCGCGAGCACGGCTTCCCGGCCGCCACGGCGGGCACGATGAACTCGGTCATCATCGTCATCGGGATCCCGCTCGGGTTCGCCGTGCCGGTCCTCGCCGCCCGGATGCGGGACCAGCGGCCGCTCGTCCTCGCGGTGGCCGCGCTGATGGTCCTCGGACTGGGCGGCCTGCTGGTGGCGCCCGGGGCGGGGTGGCTGTGGACGGTGGTGTTCGGCGTCGCCACCGGCAGCGCCTTCCCGCTCGCCCTCACGCTGCTCAACCTGCGGTCCCCCACGGCGGAGATCACCGCGCGGCTGTCCGGCATGGCGCAGTCCGGTGGTTACCTCCTCGCCGCCACCGGCCCGCTGACGTTCGGCCTGCTGCACACCACGACCGGCGGCTGGCACGCCTCGATCTGGCTGCTGCTCCTGCTGGTCGTGCCCGAGCTGGTGTGCGGGCTCGCCGCCGCGCGACCCGGCCTGCTGCGCCCGCCGGAGCCGGTGGTCACCTCCGCCGCGCCGCTGCCCTGATCACGGAGCGGATCCTCCCGGTGGCGCGGCCGTGGCCGCGGCGCGACGGCCGCGAGTTCGCCCGCCCCGCCGGGACAGCCGGCGATGTCCAGAGGCCGCCCGCACGCGGGAGGTCGGCATGGGATGGACGCGGCCCGTTCCACGCCCGTGCCGACGTCGAACCGGAGGTCGTGGCGCCGCCCCTTGTCAGCAACGGCGGCCGCACGATGGCGACCTTGCGGAGCTTCGTGGCGGGCAAGCTGCGCCGCGAACAGGCCGCAGGAACGGTGTCCCCTGAGGCCGAGGTGGAGCTCGTCGCGGAACGCATGGTGCGGATCTCCGCGTCGTTCCTGGTCACCCCGAGCCTGCTCGTCGACCTGGACGACGAGGGAGCAGCTGCGGGACATCGCGCGCCGCTTCCTGGTGCCGATGCTCGCCCTGATCGCGGAGCCTGGAGCATGGGCGCGCCCCGGCCTGGGTACTCACCTGACGTGAGCCCTGCCCGACGGAAGACCGACCGGCTCGCCTCGTACCGGGCCAAGCGGGACTTCTCGGTCACCGGGGAGCCTGCCGGGGCCGCGGCGGGCGGCGCGTCCGGGCGGCGGTTCGTCGTGCAGCGGCACCGCGCCCGGCGGCTCCACTACGACTTCCGCCTGGAGGTCGACGGCGTGCTCGCGAGCTGGGCGGTGCCGAAGGGGCCGACCCTGGACCCCGGGGTGCGTCAGCTCGCCGTCCACGTCGAGGACCACCCGCTCGAATACGCCGACTTCGAGGGCGTCATCCCGAAGGGCCAGTACGGCGGCGGCGACGTCATCGTGTGGGACCGGGGCACCTGGGAGCCCGCCGACGGCGCCGACCCGGCCCGGGCGATCGACGACGGCGAGCTGCACTTCGACCTGCGTGGGGAGAAGCTCGCCGGCCGGTTCGCCCTGGTCCGCACGGAACGCCGGGGCAAGGAGCAGTGGCTGCTGATCCACAAGCACGACGACGACGCCCGGCCGGACTGGGATCCCGAGGAGCTGCCCCGGTCGGTCAAGTCCGGCCGCACCAACGACGAGGTCGCCGCCGCGCCGGAGGCGATGTGGCGCAGCGGCGTGCCCGCCGCCGAGGCCGAGGTGCCGCTGGCTCCACAGTGGACTCCCCCGTCGGACGAGGAGCTCGCCGCGCTGGACGAGATGGGCAAGTCCGGCACCTGGACGATCGCGGGGCGCCGCCTCAAGCTCACCAACCTGGACAAGGTGCTGTTCCCCGGCGCGGGCGGCGAACCGCCGGTGACCAAACGGGACCTCATCCGCTACAGCGCTCGGATCGCCCCGTTCATGCTGCCCTACCTCGCCGGCCGTCCAGTGAACGCGCACCGCTACCCCGACGGCGTGGACCGGCCCGGCTTCTGGCACAAGGAGGTGCCGGGCCACGCCCCGGAGTGGCTCAACCGCTGGCACAACACCGAAGCCGACCCCGGCGAGACCCAGTGCTACGCGGTGCTGGACAGCGTGCCCGCCCTGGTGTGGATGGCCAACTTCGGCGGCGTCGAGCTGCACCCGTGGACCTCGCGGCTGCCCGACGTGCACCAGCCCACCTGGGCGCTGATCGACATCGACCCGGGCACCACCACCGGCTTCGACGACATCGTCGAACTCGCCCGCCTCTACCGCACCGCGCTGGACCACCTGGACCTGCGCGGCATGCCCAAGGTCACCGGGCAGCGCGGCATCCAGATCTGGGTGCCGGTCGCCCCCGGCTACACCTTCACCGAGACCCGCAACTGGGTCGAGACGCTGTCCCGGGTCGTCGGCCGCGTGCTGCCCGACCTGGTCAGCTGGCGGTGGTACAAGAACGAGCGCGGCGGTCTCGCCCGCCTCGACTACACCCAGAACGCGATCAACAAGACCCTGGTCGCCCCGTTCAGCCCACGCCCGGCTCCCGGCGCGCCGGTCTCGGTCCCCATCACCTGGGACGAGCTCGACGACCCGGCGCTGCGCCCGGACCGCTGGACCGTCCGCACCGTCCTCGACCGCGTCGCCGAGGCGGGCGACCCGCTCGCCCCGCTGATCGGCCTGCCGCAGCAGCTGCCCGAACTGGAGAGCTGAACCGGAACCACCGCGGCCGGTGGGGGATGATCCGCGCATGAGTTCGCACGACAGCGGTGAACCGCCGGCGTGGCGGCGCGCCACCGCGGGGGCGCACCGGTGGCCTGCCGCGGTCACGATCGGCGCGGTGATCGGCGTCCAGGTGCTCCTGCCCGACCGCCTGGTGATCCAGCCGGACTGGCTGCTGCCCGGGTTGTCGGCGCTGCTGTTGCTGACACTGGTGGCGCTCGGGCCCGGCCGCGCGGCCGGGGACCACCGGCACGCGCGCAAGGTGGCGTTGTCCCTGCTGCTGGTGGTGAGCGCGGGCAACGCCGGCTCGGCGGTGCTGCTGGTCGGCCACATCCTCGACGGCTCGATCGGCGACCAGGCGGGCCCGCTGCTCGCCGCCGGGGCGGGCGTGTACCTCACCAACGTCGTGGTGTTCTCGCTGTGGTACTGGGAGTTCGACCGCGGCGGCCCGGCCGCGCGGGCGGCAGGCACCCAGGAGTACCCGGACCTGCTGTTCCCCCAGATGACCAGCCCCGGGCTGGCGCCGCGCGACTGGGAACCGGCCTATGTGGACTACCTGTACCTGGCCTTCACCAACGCGACCGCGTTCAGCCCCACCGACGTGCTGCCGCTGAGGCCGTGGGCGAAGCTCACCATGCTGGCCCAGTCGGTCGTGTCCCTCGTGCTGGTGGTGCTGGTCGTCGCGCGGGCCGTGAACATCCTGCACTGATCCGCGAAAGATCCGATGTATCCTGCCTCTACGTCGTGGACAAGGAGCGGGTATGCCGGAGATCGCGCTGCACACGGAGCTGAAGCCGGGCTCGGAGCTGGACTACGAGGCCGTGCACCGGTCCATCCCCTCCGATGTGGCGGCCGCGCTGGTCGGCAGCGGCGTCCGGAACTGGCGGATCTGGCGCGACGGCACGCACCTGTTCCACCTCGTCGAGGTCGAGGACTACCGGCGGATGCGGCACGCGCTGCGCGACCACCCGGCGAACGTCCGCTGGCAGGAGACCGTCGGGCCACTGCACGCCACGCCGGACGACTACTCCGGCGCCGACGACGGGCTGCCGATGGTGTGGAGCCTCGCCGGGCAGCTGGCCGGGAAGGACCGCTGAGCGGCATGTCCGTCACCGACGACGCCATCGAGGCGATCAAGCAAATGATCGTGGACGGCGAGCTGCGCCCCGGCGACCGCCTGCCCAGGGAGGCCGACCTCGCCGACCGGCTCGGCCTGTCGCGCAACTCCCTGCGCGAGGCGGTGCGCGCGCTGTCGCTGATCCACGTGCTCGACGTGCGCCGCGGCGACGGGACGTACGTGACGAGCCTGGAGCCGTCGCTGCTGATGGACGCGATGGGGTTCGTGGTGGACTTCCACCGCGACGACACCGTGCTGCAGTTCCTGGAGGCGCGCCGCGTCATCGAGCCCGCCGTGACCGAGATGGCGGCGCGGAACATGCCCGACTCCGACCTCGAGGACCTCGCGAAGCTGCTCGACTCGCTCGGCGACCGGCCCACGGTGGACCAGCTGGTGGAGAACGACCTGGAGTTCCACCGCCGCATCGCCGGCGGCTGCGGGAACTCCGTGCTGGCCTCGCTGCTGGAAAGCCTGTCCGGGCGCACGCAGCGGGCGCGGACGTGGCGGGGCATCACGCAGGAGGGCGTGGCGGAGCGGACGCTCGCCGAGCACCGCGCCATCCTGCACGCACTGGCCGCCCGGCAGCCCGACGTCGCCCGCGCCGCCGCGACGGTCCACATCGCCGGCGTGGAGCAGTGGCTGCGCCAGACCCTGGTCGAGTAGCGGCCGGGGACCAGCTCAGGCGATCCCCGGCGCGGGTCCCGTCCAGGACGGGGCGTGCAGGTCGGCATCGGCGATGACGAACTTCGCGTTCATCTCCCTGATCAGGGTGTCGACCTCGTCCACCGTGCGGTGCATCAGCGCGTCGGCTTTCTGCAGGAAGCTGTAGAGGGTGCCGTAGAACCCGCCGCCGTCCAGGTTCTCCGTGCCGTTGGCCTGGAGCACCTCGATCATCTTGTCGGTGATCGTGAACGGGGCCATTGGGCCGGCGGTCGCGAGGTCGACGATCCCCCGGTAGGTCTTCCACCCGGTCGACAGGCCCGGGCTCACCTCGCCCTGCGCGTCGAACTTCTCGAGCTGCTCCACGCACGCGCCCATCAGGCTGTTCAGGTTGAACCGCGCGCGGTGGACGATCGCGCCGAACCGGGTGAGCGACTCGGCCAGCACGGTGAGCGCGGAGGCGCGGAAGTGGTCGTACCACTCGTTGATCGTCGAGCACCGCGCCTGCGCCTCGTGCGGCACCGAGCCCGGCGGTCCGCTCCAGTGCGCGGCCCACCACCCGTTGCCCACCTGCAGGGTTTCCAAGCGGCCGTACTCGGACAGCGATCGGCCGGACGCCCGGGTGTTCTCCAGCGCGCTGCCCGCCCGCTCGATCCAGCCGCCGTCCTGCAGCGCGAGCGCGGCGGGGTCGCGGCCGGCGTTGCCCTTCACCTTGCCGACGTCCTGACCGCTGAGGATCTCCGCGTGGCTGAAGAACTCCTCCACGCTGAGGTCCCGGCTGCCATCGCCGTGCACCGAGCCCTGCATGATCGGGTAGAGGGTGACCCCGGGGGCGACGCGGTAGTTGAACGAGGGCCCCAGGTTGTTGTCCGTCGAGCGCAGTTCCGTCGACTGCTCCAGCAGGTCCTCGGTGTGCGCCCACACCGGTCCCCAGGGCGGCCCCTGCGGGTCGACCACGCTCAGCGCCTTCAGCATGCCGTGCAAGGCCGGGGCGTAACCGTCGCGGAACACCGGGTCGAGATCGGCGACCGGACCACCGGCGTCCTCGGAGTACCACCGCTGCGCCATGTCGTCCCCCTACTCCGGATTCAGCGCCTTGGCTATCGAGCTCAGCGATTGGACGTTCTCCGCCTCGACTCCTTCGTAGGCGTCCGCGGAGGCGAGCATCCGCTCACGCAGCCCGTCGAGGAACGCGATGAAATCGCCTTCCTCGTTGACGAACTCCGTCACCTTCGCGGCGAATTCGCGGGCGAACCGCAGCAGCCCCTCCTGGAACTGCCCGGTCTTGCCCCACCCGCCCTGCAGGACACCCTGCTCCGCCTCGATCGCGACGTCGCGCAGCAGGGCATGACCGTCCCGCAGGAAATCGACCACCCCGCCACCGGCGCCCTCGCCGCCGAGCACGCTCGTGGCGTACCTGCGCAGCTCCGGCGCGTCCACAACCAGGTCCACGGAACTCCCCTCCCCCAGCGGAATCCGGACAAGGGGAGACTAGCGCCGACCGAGGGGCCTTGTACGCCGTTTCCTGGAAACCCTGTCAGCGCGGCCGCAGCCGCAGGTCCTGCATCCCGCCGTCCACGGCCACGCCCACCCCGGCCGTGGACGTCGCCAGCGGGCTCGCCAGGTAGACCACCGCGTGCGCGACCTCCGCCGGGGACACGAGCCGCCCGTGGGGTTGCCTCGCCTCCAGCGCCGCGCGCTCCGCCTCGGGGTCCTCCGCCCGCTCCAGCAGCCGCCCGATCCACGGCGTGTCGGCCGTGCCCGGGTGCACGCAGTTGACCCGGATCCCCTCCCGCAGATGGTCGGCGGCCATCGCCCGCGTCAACGCCGCCACCGCGCCCTTCGACGCGCTGTACAACGCCCGCTGCGGCAGCCCGGCCGTCGCCGCGATCGAGCCGACGTTCACGATCGCCGCGGCGCGGGACCGGCGCAGGTGCGGCAGCGCCGCCCGGCTCACCCGCACCATCCCGAGCAGGTTCACGTCCAGCACCCGCAGCCACTCGGCGTCGTCGTTGTCGGCGACCGTGCCCTGCGCCCCGATGCCCGCGTTGTTCACCACGATGTCCAGCCCGCCGAACCGGTCCACCACCGCGGAAATCCCCTGCCGCACCGACTCGTCGTCACTCACGTCGACCCGCACGCCGTCTTCGACCTCGGTCAGGTCCAGCGCCGCCACCCGCGCGCCGCGCTCCCGCAGCGCCGCCACGATCGCCGCGCCGATCCCCGACGCCCCGCCGGTGACTGCGGCGACGAGCCCGTCGAACTCGCCCATCACGCCACCTCCGCCGCGACGAACTCCTGCCGCTGCCTGCCCAGGCCCTCGATCTCCAGCTCCACCACGTCGCCCGGCCGCAGGTACGGGTACTTCCCCGACAGCGCGACGCCCTGCGGCGTGCCGGTCATGATCACGTCACCCGGTTCCAGCGCCAGGTACCGGCTCAGGTGCCACACCAGGTGCTCGACCCCGAAGATCATGTCCGCGGTCGTGGAGTCCTGGCGCGGCTCGCCGTTGACCCAGCTGCGCAACCGCAGCCCGGCGTGGTCCACTTCGTCCGGCGTCACCAGCCACGGCCCGAGCGGGTTGAACCCGGGCGCGCACTTGCCCTTGCTCCACTGCCCGCCGGAATCGACGAGCTGGTACTGCCGCTCCGAGACGTCGTTGCCGAGCACGAAACCGGCGACGTGCGCGAGGCTCTGCGACGGCGAGTCGAGGTACAGCGCCCGCTTGCCGATCACGACGCCGAGCTCGACCTCCCAGTCGGTGCGCTCGCTGCCGGGCGGGATCGTCACCGGGTCGTGCGGCCCGGCGAGCGTGTTCGGCGTCTTGAGGAACATGATCGGCACGTCCGGCGGCGCCGAGCCCGACTCGGCGGCGTGCTCGGCGTAGTTCATCCCGATGCAGATGATCGCGCCGGGCCGCGTGATCGGCGCGCCCACCCGCAGGGCGTCCGCGTCCGGCAGTTCCGGCAGCTCGCCGGCCTCCAACGCGGCCCGGACCGCCGCGATACCGCCTCCGGCGAGGAACGCGCCGTCGATGTCGGCCGTCAGCCCGGTCAGGTCGTAGGTCGTGCCGCCGGCGACGACGGCGGGTCGTTCCTGGCCGGCGGGACCGAGGCGGACGAGGTGCACGGTTCACTTCCTCACGGTATTGGTCGGGTCTCTTCATCGAGCTCGCCAAGATCCTAGGCCACCCTTCCCGCCACGCGCGAGCCTTGACGGCGCAGACATCGGATCTCTATCGTCGGCGTCGTCACCGAGGCGTACAAGGGAGTGGGTCCGTGGCACGCATCGTCGCCCTGCACACGCACGACGTCCGGTTCCCGACGTCGCAGACGCTCGACGGTTCCGACGCGATGAACCCGGACCCCGACTACTCGGCCGCCTACCTGCGGCTGGTCACCGACGCCGGCGACGGCCTGGAGGGCCACGGTTTCGTCTTCACCATCGGCCGCGGCAACGACGTCCAGGTAGCCGCGCTCCGCGCACTGGAGGGCCACCTCCTCGGCCGCGACGTGGAAACCACGCTCGCGGACCTGGGCGGGCTGTGGCGGGAACTGGTCCACGATTCGCAGCTGCGCTGGCTCGGCCCCGAGAAGGGGATCATGCACATGGCCATCGGCGCGGCCGTCAACGCGCTGTGGGACCTGCGCGCCAAACGGGAGGGCAAACCGTTGTGGCAGCTGCTGTCCTCGCTCACCCCGGAGGAGATCGCCGACCTCGTCGACTTCCGGTACCTGACCGACGCGCTGACCCGCGACGAGGCGCTGGAGATCCTCCGCGCGGCCCAGCCCGGCCGCGCCGAGCGGGAAGCGCGGCTGCTCAGCGAGGGCTACCCCGCCTACACCACCACCCCCGGCTGGCTGGGCTACGACGACGACAAGCTCGCGCGCCTGTGCCGGGAAGCGGTGGACGACGGCTTCCGCCAGATCAAGCTCAAGGTGGGCGCCGACCTCGACGAGGACCTGCGCCGCCTGCGGATCGCGCGCGAGGTGTGCGGGCCGGACGTGCGGATCGCGGTGGACGCCAACCAGCGCTGGGACGTCGGCGACGCGATCGCCTGGATCGAGCGGCTGCGCCCGTTCGACCTCGCCTGGATCGAGGAGCCCACCAGCCCGGACGACATCCTCGGCCACGCCGCCATCGCCGAGGCGGTCGCGCCGATCCCGGTCGCCACCGGCGAGCACGGCGCCAACCGGGTGCTGTTCAAACAACTGCTGCAGGCCAAGGCGCTGTCGGTGCTGCAGCTCGACGCCACCCGCGTGGCCGGGGTCAACGAGAACATCGCGATCCTGTTGCTGGCCGCCAAGTTCGGCGTCCGGGTCTGCCCGCACGCGGGCGGGGTCGGCCTGTGCGAGGCGGTGCAGCACCTGGCGATGTTCGACTTCGTCGCGGTGTCCGGCACCACCGAGGACCGGATGATCGAGTTCGTCGACCACCTGCACGAGCACTTCGTCACTCCGGTCGACGTCCACAGTGGACGTTACTTCGCGCCGAAGGCCCCGGGCGCGGGCACCGAGATGCACGCGGCATCTCTGCGGGAGTATGCCCATGGCTGAGGTTCCGGGCCCGTTCGCGCTCGGCGCCGCGAACCTGGGCAACCTGTACGCGCCGATGAGCGACGAGCAGGCGCACGCGGTGCTGGAAGCCGCGTGGGACAGCGGGATCCGGCACTTCGACACCGCCCCGCACTACGGCCTCGGCCTGTCCGAACGCCGGCTGGGCGCCTTCCTCGCCGGCAAGCCGCGCGCCGAGTTCGTGGTGTCCACCAAGGCCGGCCGGCTCCTGGTGCCCGATCCGGACGGCGCGAACCGCCTCGACGAGGCGAACCACTTCGCCGTGCCCGCCGGCCACCGCCGGGTGTGGGACTTCTCCGCCGACGGGGTGCGGCGCAGCCTCGACGACTCGCTGACCCGCCTCGGACTGGACTCCGTCGACATCCTCTACCTGCACGATCCGGAGGAGCACGACCTCGGACCGGCGCTGGCGTCCGGCCTGCCCGCGCTCGCCGCCCTGCGCGACGAGGGCGTCGTCCAGGCGATCGGCGTCGGCTCCAAATCGGTGGCCGCGCTCGCCGCGGCCGCCCGCACCGGAATCGTCGACCTGCTGATGGTCGCCGGCCGGTTCACGCTGCTCGACCAGTCCGCGCTGGACGAGGTGCTGCCCGAGTGCCACACCCGCTCGATCGGCGTCGCGGTCGCGAGCGTGTTCAACTCGGGCCTGCTCGCCACGCCCGAACCCGCCGGCCGCTACGAGTACGCCACCGCTCCCCTGCACGTTGTCGACACCGCACGGGAAATCGCCGGGATCTGCGACGAGTTCGGCGTCGACCTGCCCACCGCCGCGCTGCACTTCCCGCTGCGGGACCCGGCGGTGCGCGCGGTGGTCGCCGGCGCGGCCACCCCGGACGAGGTCCGGCAGAACGCCGCGCGGCTGACGGCCGCCGTGCCCGCCGACCTGTGGACCACCCTGCGGGACAAGGGGCTGATCCGGACATGACCGAGCACGTCGTGGACACCCACCTGCACCTGTGGGACCTCACGGTCAGCGACTACGCGTGGCTGCCGCCCGGCAGCCCGCTGCACCGGACCTTCACCGCCGGACAGGCGCGGCGGGAACTGGACGCCGCCGGGATCGCCACCGCCGTCCTGGTGCAGGCCGAGGACTCCGAGGCCGACACCGAGTTCATGCTCGCCAAGGCCGGCCAACACGACTGGATCGCCGGCGTGGTCGGCTGGGTCCGCCTCGACGACCCGGACACCGCCCGCCGTCAGCTCGACCGCCGGCAGCGGCACCCGGCGTTCCGCGGCGTGCGGCACCTGGTGCACGACGACCCGCGCGCGGACTTCCTCGACCTGCCTGCGGTGCGCCGCTCGCTGGCCCTGCTCGCCGAACGCGGCCTGCCCTTCGACGTCCCCGACGCCTGGCCGCGGCACCTCCGCCAGGTCGCGGACCTCGCGGCCGCCCTGCCGGAGCTGACGATCGTGGTCGACCACCTCGGGAAGCCGCCCGCCGCCCCCGATGAATTTCGCGAATGGCTGGCGACGCTGCGAACGGTGGCCGCGCACCCGAACACGGTCGCGAAGATCTCCGGGCTGCAGCGGCCCGGCGAGCCGCTGACCGTGCAGTCCGCGCGGCCCGCGGTGGAGGCGGCGGTCGAGCTGTTCGGCCCGGACCGGCTGATGTACGGCGGGGACTGGCCGATGACCGTCCCGCACGGCGGGTACGGCCGGGCGTGGGAGGTCCTGTCGGCGCTGATCGGCGAACTGCCCGCGCCCGACCGGGCGCGGGTGCTGTCGGGGACCGCGAGCGCGGTCTACGGGGTGCCGGAGCGGGTGCGATGAGCGAGGTCGCGACGATGACGGAACCACTGCTCGAAGTCGAAGGCGTGGACAAGAGCTTCCCCGGCGTGCGCGCGCTGCACGACATGCGGCTGGAGCTGCGCTCCGGCGAGGTGCTCGCGCTGGTCGGCGAGAACGGCGCGGGCAAGTCCACGCTGATGAAGCTGCTGTCGGGCATCCACACCGCCGACGCGGGCCGGTTCCGGCTGGGCGGCGAGCCCTACCAGCCCTCGGGCCCGCGGCACGCGCTGGAGCTGGGCATCAGCATCATCCACCAGGAGTTCAACCTGGTGCCGCACCTGACGGTCGCGCAGAACATCTTCATCGGCCGGGAGCCGCGCCGCGGGCGGCTGCTGCTCGACGAGCGCAAGCTCAACGCGGACGCCGCCGAGCTGCTCGACCGGCTGCACCTGCGCCTGGACCCGCGGGCCGTGGTGGGAGAGCTGACCGTGGCCAACCAGCAGATGGTGGAGATCGCCAAGGCGCTGTCCTACGACCCGCGTGTGCTGATCATGGACGAGCCGACCGCCGCGTTGAACGACGCCGAGGTCGCGACCCTGCACGAGCTGATCCGCCGGTTCGTGCGGCCGGGCACCGGCGTCATCTACATCTCCCACCGCATGGAGGAGATCAAGCGCATCGCCGACCGGGTCACCGTGATCCGCGACGGCGAGTACATCGACACGCTCGACATGGCCACCGCCGCCACCCCGGACATCATCGCGCTGATGGTGGGCCGGGCCATCGACACCGAGGCCCGTCCCGAGGGCGTGCGCGCGGACCGCGAGGTGGTGCTGCGGGTCGACGGCCTGCGCACCCGGGACCTGCTCAAGGACGTGTCGTTCGACCTGCGGCAGGGCGAGATCCTCGGCTTCGCCGGGCTGATGGGCGCCGGCCGCACCGAGGTCGCGCGGGCGCTGGTCGGTGCGGACAAGACCGAGGCGGGCACGGTGACCCTGCACGGCAAGCCGGTCCGCATCGGCAACCCGGCCGACGCCGCGAAGCTCGGCATCGGCTACCTGTCGGAGGACCGCAAGCGGTTCGGCCTGCTGCTCGACCAGGACGTCAAGGCCAACATCGCGTTGTCGGCGCTGCGGGACCAGTTCACCAGGGCCGGGTTCGTGCGCGACGGCGCGCTGCGCGCGACCGCCGGCCGCTACATCGGCGCGCTGCGCATCAAGACCCCGTCGCTCGACCAGACCACGAAGAACCTCTCCGGCGGCAACCAGCAGAAGGTCGTCATCGCCAAGTGGCTGGCCAAGGACTGCGACGTGCTCATCTTCGACGAGCCGACGCGCGGCATCGACGTCGGCGCGAAGGAGGAGATCTACCAGTTGCTGCGGGAACTCACCGGGCAGGGCAAGTCGATCATCATGATCTCCTCGGAGCTCCCGGAGATCCTGCGCATGTCCCACCGCGTCGTGGTGATGAGCGAGGGCCGCGTGACCCGCGTGCTCGACGCCGCCGAGGCGACCCAGGAGAACATCATGCACTACGCCACCCTGCGGCCGGACGAAAACCCGGCCGACGCCGCCGAGCTCGGTCTCGCCCCCGAAGAGAAGGCAGGTCGGTCATGACCACGGTGAAGGCTCCGGTGACGGAGCGGCAGCGGGCCGGCGGAGTCACCGGCGCGATCAGGAGCAGGCTGCAGCAGCTGCTGGCGTTCGCCAGCCTCATCGTGATCTACGCGTTCTTCTCGATCGTCAGCCCGTTCTTCTTCTCCTACGGCAACTTCATCGCGATCCTGTTCTCCACGGTGGTGATCGGGACGCTCGCGATCGGCACCACGTTCGTCATCATCACCGGCGGCATCGACCTGTCCATCGGCACCGGCATGGCGTTGTGCGCGGTGATGTCCGGCGTGTTCATCGTGAACTCGGGGCTGCCGCTGGGGATCGGCGTGCCGCTGGCGATCCTGTTCGGCGGGCTGATGGGGCTGGTCAACGGGATCAACGTGGCGCTGCTGAAGATCCCGCCGTTCATCGCGACGCTGGCGATGATGCTGGTCGCCGAGGGGCTGGCGCTGGTGCTGTCCAACAGCACGCCGATCTACTTCAGCGACTCGCCCGGCTACATCGAGATCTCGGCCGGGAACCTGATCCCGAACGTGCCGAACGCGGTGCTGATCCTCGCCGCGATCGCGATCATCGCCGGGGTGCTGCTGACCAAGACGGTGCTCGGCCGCTACACCTACTCGATCGGCAGCAACGAGGAAGCGACCGCGCTGTCCGGCATCGACGTCCGCAAGTGGAAGGTCGGGATCTACGCGTTCGCCGGGCTGTTCACCGGCCTGGCCGGGGTGATGATCTCCGCCCGGCTCGGGTCGGCGCAGCCGGCGACCGGCATGGGCTACGAGCTGCAGGCCATCGCCGCGGTGGTGATCGGCGGGACGTCGCTGTCCGGCGGCAAGGGGTCGATCATCGGCACCCTGATCGGCGCGCTGATCATCTCGGTGCTCAACAACGGGCTGCAGATCATGTCGATTCCGCAGGAGTGGCAGAACGTCATCCTCGGCTGCGTGATCCTGGTGGCCGTCTACACCGACCGGATCCGGAAACGGGAAGCCTGAGAGAACAAAGGAGTTCTTGATGAGGACGCAGAAGATCGTCGCGGCGGTCGCCGGCGCCGTGCTGGCGCTGACGATGACCGCGTGCGGCCAGGGCGGCGGCACCGCGGGCGGCGGGAACGGGCCGCTCATCGCCATCGTGTCGAAGGGCTTTCAGCACCAGTTCTGGCAGGCCGTGAAGAAGGGCGCGGAGGACGAGGCCGCCGCGAAGGGCGCGCGCACGACGTTCGTCGGCCCGGCCACCGAGAAGGACGTCGAGCAGCAGGTCAACATGCTCACCAACGAGCTGGCCAAGTCGCCGCAGGCGCTCGGGTTCGCGGCGCTGGACTCCCGCGCCGCCGCTCCCCTGCTGCAGCAGGCGAAGGCGCAGAACGTCCCGGTGGTGGCGTTCGACTCCGGTGTGGACAGTGACATCCCGGTCACGACGGTGGCCACGGACAACAAGGCCGCGGCGGCGGAGGCGGCCAAGCACCTGGCCGAGCAGATCGGCGGGCAGGGCAAGGTCGCGCTCGTGGTGCACGACCAGACCAGCCTGTCCGGCAAGGACCGGCGGGACGGGTTCCTGGACTGGATGGCGAAGAACGCGCCGGGCATCACGGTGCTCGCGCCCCAGTACGGCGGCGGCGACCAGCTGGAGTCGGCCAACATCACCAAGTCGATCATCGCGGCCAACCCGGACCTGAAGGGGATCTACGCCTCCAACGAGGGCTCGGCGATCGGCGTGATCAAGGGTGTGCAGGAGAGCGGGCGGCAGGGCCTGACGATCGTCGGGTTCGACTCCGGGAAGGCCCAGATCGACGCGATCAACAGCGGCCTGATGGCGGGCGCCGTGACGCAGGACCCGGTGGACATGGGCAGGCAGCTGGTGGACGCCTCGCTGAAGGCCATCAACGGCGAGCAGCTGCCGAAGCGGATCGACACGGCGTACTACTGGTACGACAAGAGCAACATCAACGACCCCAAGATCCAGGCGGCGCTGTACCAGTGACCGCGGGCGAGGGCCGTGGACGGTGACGACGGGGCCGTCCACGGCCCTCGCCGTGGGCGCCCCCCAGGTCGCGGCCGCACCGCGTGGACAACAAACCCGCGAGTTCGGCGAGTCCGGTGTGGACGACGGCCACCGCGGAGTCTCCACACTTTCCCCACCTCTCCTCCATGCATCGCCCCGGCGATCCGGTCACGCTGGCCGGAGGAAACGGGCGACCACGGAGGAGGCGCGGGACGATGACGACGCAGGAGCGGACGCACGCGGTGGTGCTGGGCGCGGGGATGGGCGGGCTGCTCGCGGCCCGCGTGCTCGCCGGGTTCTACGACCGGGTGACCGTGGTCGAGCGGGACCACCTCGGCGAGACGGTGGCGCACCGGCGCGGCATCCCGCAGGGCCGGCACGTCCACGCGCTGCTGCCGCGCGGCGGGGAGATCGTGGAGGAGTTGTTCCCCGGATTGCTCGGCGAGCTCGTCGCCGACGGCGGCACGGTGCTGACCGACTACTCGCGGTTGCACTTCTCCCCCGGCGGGCACCGGCTGTCGCCGGAGATGGAGCTGCCGCCGATGCACCAGCCGAGCAGGCCGTTCCTCGAGACCCACGTGCGCAACCGGGTCCGGCGACTGTCCACTGTTGACCTTCGCGACGGCTGCGACGTGACCGGCCTGACCGCCACCGCGGCCGGTGACCGCGTCACCGGCGTGCGCCTCCAGCGTCGGGTGCCGGGCAGCCCCGAGGAGGTTCTGAGCGCGGACCTGGTGGTCGACGCGCTCGGCCGCGGCGCGCGCACGCCGGCCTGGCTGGCCGAGCTCGGCTACCGGCGGCCGGCCGAGGTCGAGGTCCCGGTGCAGCTGCGGTACACCAGCCGCCTGGTGCGGCTGCGGCCCGGTGCGGTCCCGGAGACGCTGGTCGTCGTCGGCGCCACCCCGGAGCGGCCCAACGGCATGGCGCTGTTCGCCTACGAGGACGACACCTGGTTGTTCACCGTCGCCGGTTACGCCGGTGACCACCCGTCACCCCGGTACGACGCCATGGTCGACTTCGCCGCCCAGTGCGCGCCCCCGCACCTGATCGAGGCGCTGCGGACGGCCGAGCCGCTGTCCGACGTGGCCACCTTCGCCTTCCCGGCGAGCCGCTGGCGCCGCTACGACAAGCTTCGCCGCTTCCCGGACGGCCTGCTCGTGTTCGGCGACGCGATCTGCAGCTTCAACCCGATCTACGGGCAGGGCATGTCCGTCGCCGCGCTGGAGGCGCTGGCGCTGCGGGACGGCCTGCGCCAGGGCGATCGGCACCTGGCCCGGCGGTTCTTCCGCGCCGCGGCGAAACCGATCGGCGTGGCGTGGAAGCTGTCGGTGGGCAGCGACCTGGCGCTGCCGCAGATCGAGGCGCCGCGACCGCTGCCCGTGCGGCTGGTCAACCGGTACGTGGCGAAGGTGCTCACCGCCGCCGAAGAGGATCCGGTGGTGGCGGCGCAGTTCATGCGGGTGAGCGCGTTCCTGGACCCGCCGTCCGCCCTGATGCGGCCGTCGATCCTGGCACGCGTCACCGGGACGGGACGGGCGCTCCCGCGGCCGGCCGCGGTGCCCGGTCCCGCCCCAGCGCGGACAGGATCGTTTCAGCCTCGCTGACGACGTCACGCACGACCTGCGCCGCGGGACGGACATCCCCGATCAGGCCGACGGACTGCCCCGCGAACGGCAGGTACTCGTGGCCCCGCCCGGTCAGGACGGCCGCGACCACCTCGCGGCCGATCTCGCCGATCCGTTCGGGGAGCTCGTCCCGCCGGTCCGCCCACTCGCGCAGGAACGGGGTGCGCAGCAGGCGCCCCTGCGCGGGGTGGCGCGGCCGGTTGTACGGCGGCAGCAGCACGTCGAGCAGGTCCTCGTGCACCGCGTCGCGGGAACCGGCCTCGACGAGCAGCTGCTTCCACTCGGGACTGATCGCCATCTCGGTGGTGGCGAGGAACCGGGTGCCCATCGCCACACCCTGCGCGCCGAGCGCGAGCGCCGCGGCCAGGCCGCGGCCGTCGGCGATCCCGCCCGCGGCCACCACGGGCACCGCCCCCGCGACGTCCACCACCTGCGGGACCAGCGCCAGTGTTCCGATGAAGCCGCTGTGCCCGCCCGCCTCGGTGCCCTGGGCGATCAGCACGTCGGCGCCGCGGTCGAGGGCCTGGCGCGCCTGGTCGACGTCCATGACCTGCTGCACCCAGGCGCAACCGGCGTCGTGCGCCCGCTTCACGAGGTCGCCGGGGTCGCCCAGGTGGAAGGAGATCACCGACGGCCGCGCCCGCAGGCTCGCGGCGAACACCTCCTCGTCGAAGGGCCGGGTGGTGTGGTTGATGGCGAAGGGCCGCGCGGTGCGTTCCCGCAGCCGGCGCCACTGCTCGCGCAGGTCGGGCAGTGGCCGGATCGCCGTGCCCAGGCTGCCCAGGCCGCCGGCCTCGCACACGGCGGCCGCGAGGCCGACCGAGTCGAACGGGCCGAACGGGGCGCTGATGATCGGCACCTCGATGCCGAGCAGATCGCAGAGTGTGGTTCGCATGGGGGAAAGTCTGCGCGGGCGGCCCGGTCTTCGCCTCGGGCGATCGCCCCATCTTTCACCCGGTCTCGCCGAGGAGGCCGTGGTGCACGGCGTAGAGGGCCGCTCCGGCGCGGCTGGACACCCCGATCTTCGCGTAGCTGTTCTCCAGGTGACGGCCCACCGTCTTGACCGAAATGCACAACGCCTGGGCGACCTGCGGCTTGGACAGTCCGCGGCAGGCCAGCCGCAGCACGTCCACCTCCCGGTCGGTGAGGCCGCCGGGCCAGCGGGACGGCAGCCGCACCGAGGTCTGCCCGGCCGCCGCCGTCACCGCGGCCGCCGCCCGCGGATCGAGCCGGCCGCCGGCGACCTCGGCAGCCAGCTCCCGCGCCGCCTCCGCCGGGGTTCGCGCCCGCCGGTGCGGCCGCTGCTGGAGCATCGCCTGGTAGCAGTCCGCGGCGGCCAGGACCCGCTCGGCCATGCCGAGCGCGGAACCGGGACTGCCGCGGTGGTAGCCACCGCCGTCGAGCCGCTCGTGGTGGGCCCCGGCCAGGCGGGCCAGCGGGCGCAGCAACGCGGTGCGCTCCAGGATGCGTTCGGTGAGGTAGGGGTGCAGGCGGACGCGTTCCCACTCGTCGGCCGACAGCGGCCGGGGCTGGTCCCAGACGACGTTGCTGATGCCGGTGCGGCCGAGATCGTGCAGCAGCCCCGCGCGCCGTAGCCGGACCGCGCACTCGTCGCCGAGTCCCGCGTCGCGGGCGGCGGCTTCGGCCAGCCGCGCCACCTGGCGGGAGTGCCCGAGCGCGTAGGGGATCTTCAGGTCGGCGAAGTCGGCGGCCACCGCCAGCAGGGTGTCCAGCCGGTCGCCTCCGATGTGGACCGGAGCCGGTTCGGCCGCCAGGACCTCCTCCCACGGGGGCACGGCGGTCCCGGCCAGCATCGGCTCGCCGCCGCCGAGGATCGCGTCGACCACGGCCGGGTCGTAGGCGCGGCCGCGACGGTGACGCAGCACCTCGGCTGTCGCCGCGTACCCGGCCCGCCGGTGCCACAGCTCCGCGTCCCGGGCGACGACGGCGACGCGGACCGGCAGCGGCACCGCCTCCGCGGCCAGCCCGGCCGGGTTGCCCCGGCCGTCCCACCGCTCGAACGCGTGCCGCAGGGCGGTGAGCACCCCGGCGCCGAGCCCCAGCCGTCCGGCCAGCAACTCGGCGGCCTCGCAGTGCGTCGCCATCACCACGGCCTTGGCCGCGTTCCCGCCCGGCAGCGCGACGGCGGCGGCCTCCTCGGCCGGTTCCCCCATCACGGCCGGGCCCACCGCCGCGGCGATGCCGATCTCGTCGCCGGCCAGCGCCGCCACCTCGAACGCGTCCGCGGTGCAGCCGATGTACCGCAGCAGCGACACGTAGTAGACATCGGACAGTTCGGCGCCGCCGACGCCGAGCGCGCGGGCGAGCCGCATCGCGAGCAGGCAGGTGCGGGCGGCGTGCCCGGCGGGCTGCCCGAGCCCGAGGTCCGTGGCGATCGACAACGCCGCCAGGACCTCCGCGAGCCGGATCCGCCCGTCCGTCACTCCCCCAGCTTGACGCGCCGGGGCGCCGGTCCGCTACTTCTGCGCTTGAGGTGACGACGGGCCGGCCGTCGGGGGGCGACCTCGCCCAGCCCGGTCCGGCGAACCTCGGCACAACGGGACGAGCCCGGCCGATCCGGAGGATCAGCCGGGCTCGCCGCTGCGGAGACCGGATCAGGCCAGGTCGAACCGGTCCAGTTCCATGACCTTCGTCCAGGCCGCGACGAAGTCGTTGACGAACTTCTCGCGCGCGTCGTCGCTGGCGTAGACCTCCGAGAGGGCCCGCAGCTGCGAGTTGGAGCCGAAGATCAGGTCGACCGGGGTGGCCGTCCACTTCAGCTCGTCGGTCGCCACGTCGCGGATCTCGTAGACGTTCTCCTCCGACTCCGACGCCTTCCACCGGGTGCCCGGCGCGAGCAGGTTGGTGAAGAAGTCGTTGGTGAGCACGCCCGGCCGGTCGGTGAGCACACCGTGCTTGGCGCCGCCGTAGTTGGCGCCCAGCGAGCGCAGGCCGCCGACCAGGACGGTCATCTCCGGCGCGGTCAGGTCCAGCATGTAGGCGCGGTCGACCAGCAGCACCTCCGGCTGGAGCTTCTCCCCGGCCCGCAGGTAGTTGCGGAACCCGTCGGCGCGCGGCTCCAGCACCTTGAACGACTCGACGTCGGTCTGCTCCTGGCTGGCGTCGGTGCGGCCCGGGTGGAACGGCACGGTCACCTCGACGCCCGCGTCACGCGCGGCCTTCTCGACGGCGGCCGAGCCGGCCAGCACGATCAGGTCGGCCAGCGAGATCTTCGCGCCGCCCGCCTCGTTGAACTCGCGCTGGATGGCCTCGAGCTTCTCCAGCACCGGCGCGAGCTGCTCGGGCTGGTTGACCTCCCAGTTGCGCTGCGGCTCGAGCCGGATGCGGGCGCCGTTCGCGCCACCGCGCTTGTCGGTGGAGCGGAAGCTCGCCGCCGACGCCCACGCGGTGGTGACCAGCTGCTGGGTGGTCAGGCCGGACTCCAGGACCTTCGCCTTCAGCGCGGCGATGTCGGACTCGCCCACGAGCTCGTGGTCGACGGCGGGCACCGGGTCCTGCCACAGCTGCGGCTCGGGCACCCACGGGCCGAGGTAGCGGCTGATCGGGCCCATGTCGCGGTGCAGCAGCTTGTACCAGGCCTTGGCGAACGCCAGCGCGAACTCGTCCGGGTTCTCCAGGAACCGGCGCGAGATCTTGCCGTAGACCGGGTCGAACCGCAGCGCCAGGTCCGTGGTCAGCATGGTCGGCTTGTACTTCTTGTTCGGGTCGTAGGGGTCCGGGATGATCTCCGGAGCGTCCTTCGCCACGTACTGCTTGGCGCCGCCGGGGCTCGTGGTGAGCTCCCACTCGTAGCCGAACAGGATCTCGAAGAAGCGGTTGCTCCACTGGGTCGGCTTGTCGGTCCACGTCACCTCGAGACCACTGGTGATCGTGTCCGGGCCCTTGCCGCTGCCGTGGGTGCTCAGCCAGCCGAGGCCCTGCGCCTCCAGCGGGGCGGCCTCCGGCTCCGGGCCGACGTGGTCGTCGGCGACGCCGGCGCCGTGGGTCTTGCCGAAGGTGTGGCCACCGGCGATGAGGGCGACGGTCTCCTCGTCGTTCATCGCCATGCGGCCGAAGGTCTCGCGGATGAAGTGCGCCGCCGCCATGTAGTCGGCGCTGCCGCGCGGGCCCTCCGGGTTGACGTAGATGAGGCCCATCTCGGTGGCGCCGAGCTCGGGCACCATCTCCGAGTCGGTGACGTAGCGCTCGTCGCCCAGCCAGTCGTCCTCGGGGCCCCAGTAGACCTCCTCGGTCTCCCAGACGTCCTCGCGGCCGAAGCCGAAGCCGAAGGTCTTGAAGCCCATCGACTCCAGCGCCACGTTGCCTGCGAGCACGAGCAGGTCGGCCCAGGAGATCTTCTGGCCGTACTTCTGCTTGACCGGCCACAGCAGGCGGCGCGCCTTGTCCAGGTTGGCGTTGTCCGGCCAGCTGTTCAGCGGGGCGAAGCGCTGCGCGCCGTCACCGGCGCCGCCGCGGCCGTCGTGGATGCGGTAGGTGCCCGCGGAGTGCCAGCTCATGCGGATCATCAGGCCGCCGTAGTGGCCGAAGTCGGCGGGCCACCAGTCCTGCGAGGTGGTGAGCACCTCCTCGATGTCGCGCTTGAGGGCGTCGACGTCGAGCTTGGCGAACTCCTTGGCGTAGTTGAAGTCCTTGCCCAGCGGGTTGCTCTTGGAGTCGTGGGCGTGCAGCACCGACAGGTCGAGCTGGTTGGGCCACCAGTCGCGGTTGGTCCGCGGACGCCCGCTCGACTTCGGGGTCGGCGAGTCGATGGCCGGGTTCTCGCTCTCGCTGCCGTGCGAGGTCACCGAGTCGTGCGCGACCGGGCACCCGGCCGCCGCCTTCTTGTCCACCCCCTGCGCGCTCGAGGGGGTGTTGTCCTGGGTGTCGCTCATCTACTTGCCTTCCGAGCTGGCGGTTTCGTTGGGAACTGCGGCGGCCGAGCAGTCGGGGCACACGCCCCAAAAGACGACCTCCGCCTGGTCGATCACGAAGCCGTGGTCGTCCGAGGCGGTGAGACAGGGGGCGTGGCCGACGGTGCAGTCGACGTCGGCGATCGCACCGCAGGAGCGGCAGACGACGTGGTGGTGGTTGTCGCCCACCCGGGACTCGTAGCGGGCGTTCGCGCCGGCCGGCTGGATGCGCCGGATCAGGCCGGCGTCGGTGAGTGCGCGCAGGACGTCGTAGACGGCCTGGTGCGAGACGGTCGGGAGGTCGGCGCGCACCAGCTCGATCACCTTCTCGGTGTCGACGTGCGGGTGGTCGCGCAGCGCGGACAGCACCGCCAGGCGGGGCCGGGTCACACGCAACGAGACAGCCCGCAGCTGCGCCTCGAAGTCCTCCGACGTCACGCGGCAGACCCTAGAGCACTTGTCTGGAACAAATCAAGTTAGGGTCCACCTCCGTGCGGGAGGGGGTCGGCCGGTGTCCGGTTCGCGGGGATCGGGCCGTGGTTCGATGGACCATGCCCACAGTCCCGACGGACGACCAGGGTGAGGAACCACTGGTTCCCGTCTACCCGTACAACGAGCCGGGTGCGGACATCCAGCTCTACGCCGGTCCCTTGGTCGAAGCAGATGATCAGCAGTGGCGCGGCCGTATCCTGCTGACGTGCGGATCCCGCCTCGCCGTCGTCTGGCGACTCGACGAGATCCCCTCCGACCGCTGGGCATGGAACGCGCTGAGGGAAACCGACGTCCACCTGCAAATCCGGCAAGGGCCTGACCGTCACGAAGTGGCCGGGTTACGGCGAACCCTGACCGAGGGAACGTTGCACGCCCAGTCCATCGGCAGTGACGAGACGGCCCTGCGCCGGGTGCTCTACCACTGGATGAACCTCCCACCGGTCCACAGCCCGGGTTTGCTGCGGCGACGCGGCCGTGATGGCAGATCGACATGGACCGGCCGATCGCGTCTCGAACTGGGTCCGTGGCAGCTCACCCTCGACAGGCGAAGCGACCACCCGAGGATTTGGGAAACGCTGGCTAGCGAGCACAACTTCGCGATGACCCACGTCATGCAGGTCAGCAGGGCCGACGGTGCCGACTTCACCGTTGAAGAACTGGAACCCTTGCAGCTCGCTCTGCACTTCGGGATGTCCTTCGCCTTCGGGCGCTGGGTGGCGCCCGCCGCTCCGGTCGGATTCGACTCCGCCGGGGCGATGGTTTGGCGGCACTGGGCCAGCGTCTTCTGCGAGCCCGGGCGCGACGGCGGCCTGGCGTGGCTGCACTACCCCGACAGCCACGACCTCGGCGATTTTCTGTCCCGCACCTACGATGCGTTCGCCGATCCCGATCGCAGTCACACCCTCAAACTGCTGTTGTCGATGGCCGTCGAGGTCAATCGTGCGGGCCGGGTCGAACAACGCACGATGACCGCGTTCTCCGCTCTCGAATTGCTGACCTGGGTCGTCCTCAAACTCACCGGCGGAATGAGCAAAAACCAGTACGGCGCCCTCCGCGCGCACGGGCGCATCCGCACGATGCTCGAGGCGGCGTGAATTGACACGCGTATCGACGAGCGGCGCCAACCCGCCATTGCCGCCTTCGCCAGAGCGGAGAGAAGAACGGGCGCGCCACTGGACGGGCCGAGCGCGATCAGCACCATCCGCAACAGGCTCGTTCACCCGAACGCGCCTCAGGACGAGGTGTACCACCTCGACGGTCTCGTCCGGGACACCTGGCTGCTCACCCGGCACTACCTCAACCTCCTCATCCTGCACTGGCTCGGTTACACCGGCTCCTACCAGGCTGTCCTCGGCCCCGGCGGATGGGCGGGCGACGGGCAGCCGGTGCCCTGGGCGCCGCCACCGGCAGCGCCCGCCGAAGCGGCATCCGCTCAAAAGCGGTAACGCAGCAGCCTGCCCATCTCGCGGAAGAGGCGGATCCGTTCGAGGACGGCGAGCTGCGCCCGCACCGTCAGGGAAGCCCGGTCCCGCATCGGCGCGGCCATTTCCGGCGCGTAGAGCACCTGCGCCAGCTCCAAGCCCGTCGCCTCCAGCTCGCGTGGGTCGGCGATTCCCCAGCGCAGCCGGGCGCCCGACCGCCGCACCACCGGGTTCAGCTTCTGCAGCCGGATGCCGAGCGGGCTGAACGCGTCGAAGATCGCCTCGCCCGTGGGCAGGTGGTTCACGATCGCCCGGAACATGGCCCTGCCCTCGTCCGGGTCGAGGTACATCGTCAGCCCCTCCGCGACGATCGCCGCGGGGCGGTCCGCCGGCACCTCCGCCAGCCAGCGCGTGTCGGTGACCGACGAGCCGATCGTGCGGTACCCGGGCCGGCCGGCCGGGTACACCTGCTCGCGCAGCGCGATCACGTCCGGGTAGTCGATGTCGAACCACGCCACCTCCGGGCCCGGGTCCAGCCGGAACACCCGGCTGTCCATGCCCGCGCCCAGGTGCAGCACGGTCGCGCGCGGGTGCGAGCGCAGGAAGTCGCGCAACAGGTCGTCGAACACCTTCGCCCGGGCGGCCACGGACAGGGCGAGGTTCCGGTTCATCCCGAACTTGCCGAAGTCGTAGTCGATGCGCTCCAGCGCCTCCGCCGCGGCGGTGTCGCCGAGCAGCGGGTTCGCCGAGCGCGCGTCGAGGGCCCGCCCGTAGAGGGTGGCCAGGTTGGTGGACTGCTCTTCGGTGAACCGCACCCCGGGCATCGCGCTCCTTCAGACACTTCACAAGTTTGTGAAGATTGTACCCAGCACCGCGCGGGTGTACAGCAGCTCGAACCCCTGCCGCTGGGCGTTGTGCTGCGACCGGGACGCCGGCTGGGTGGTCACGACGGCGAGGTCGCAGCCCGCCCCGGCCGCGTCGGCGAGCCGGGCGGACAACAGCGCGGTCTGCACGCCCCGCCGCCGGTAGCCGGGCCGGGTCGCGGCCCCGGTGAACTGGGCCAGGCCGTCCACCACGCACATGCTGGCGACACCGGCGACGACCCCGTCACACAGCGCCACGTACCGACGCACGTTCCCCTCGGACAGGTCACGCATCGCCCGCGTGAGGACCTCGCGCGGGAACTGGTGGTCCGATGGCGGATCCTGGTCGTCCGGGTGGCCGAAGCCGTCCGTCGCGGCATCGAGCCAGGCGGCGAAGTCTTCGTCACCGCTCGGCCGGATCTCCACACCCTCCGGCAGGACCCGGTCCGCGGCGCCGCGGAGGTCGCGGCCCAGCACGTTCTCGAAGGACTCCAGCCGGTACCCGCGTGCGGTGAGCGCCGCCCCGATCCCGGGATCGACGAGGTGCGCGAGCTCGACCTGCACCGGGCTCCCCACCGCGGCGAACGCCTTTTCGACGCCCGCCAGGGTCTCCGCGTCCGGCACGCCGCCGAACCCGAGGCCGGCGACCTTGTTCAACGGCGACCCGGCCTCGGCGAAAGTCGCCACTCCCCCGGCGACGGGCAGCACGAACGCGGCCGAACCGGGCCGCTTCCGCGCTTTCTCGGTGGCTTCGGCCATCCGCCGCGCTTCGGCGCGTTCGATGCGCTCGGCCAGCGGGAAATCACAGAACAGTGCGCTCACGGCCGGGAGCGTAGCGGGCGGGCCCGCCGGAGTTCCTCCCATTTCCGGCGCGCTCAGGCCGCCGCGGGCGTGCGCAGGGTCGCCGACACCCGCGCGACGAACTCCGCGTTCGACCGCGTCGTGCGGAGCTGCTCCAGGAACTGTTCGGTGGCGCGCCGCGGATCCTGGCCGGCCAGCGCGCGCCGGACCTCCGTCATCACCGTCAGTTCCGCGGGCGACAGCAGGAGCTCGTCGCGACGGGTGCCGGACGCGAACAGGTCGATCGCCGGGTAGACGCGGTGGTCGGCGAGGGCGCGGTCGAGCCGGAGCTCGGCGTTGCCGGTGCTCTTGAGTTCCTCGAAGAACACCGTGTCCGCAAGGGAACCGGTGCCGACCAGCGCCGTGGCGATGATCGTGAGCGAGCCGCCGTCCTCGACGTTGCGGGCGGCGCCGAGGATCTTCTTCATCGGGTTCAGCGCGCCCGCGTCGACACCGCCGGACAGGATGCGCCCGGAGGCCCGTCCGGCCAGGTTGTACGCCCGGCCGAGGCGGGTCAGCGAGTCGAGCAGCAGCACGACGTCGCGCCCGGTCTCCACCAGGCGTTTCGCACGTTCCAGAGCCAGTTCGGCGACGGCGGTGTGCTCGGCCGGCGCGCGGTCGAAGGTGGACGCGATCACCTCACCTCGCACGGACCGGCGGAGGTCAGTGACTTCCTCCGGCCGCTCGTCGGCCAGCAGCACCATCAGGTGCACGTCCGGGTGGTTGGTGGCGACGGCGTGCGCGATCGCTTGCAGGACAGAGGTTTTCCCGGTGCGCGGCGGCGCGACGACGAGCGCGCGCTGCCCCTTGCCGATCGGCGCGGCGAGGTCGAGCACGCGGGTGGTGAGCTGGTGGCGGCCGGTTTCCAGCACGAGCCGCTCGTCCGGGTGGACCGGGGTGAGCCGGTCGAACTCCGGACGCCGGCCGCTGGGATCGGCGCCGTTGACCGAAATCAGTTCCTGGCCCTCCAGCAGGATCTCGTCGCCGCGCCGGAGGCCGTGCGCGCGAACGAGTCCGAAGGGGACAGTGGTGCCGCCGAGGGTGGCGGTCTTGCCGTGGATGTCGAGAATGCCGTGACTGGGCATGGTGGTGCTCCAAAAGGGAAGACGGCGCGGAAAGCGCCGGAACGGGACGACCCGGACTCGCGGTTCGCCGGGAGAGGGAGTCGCAGAGAGAGGAAGGACGATCCCGCGGGCGGCTGGGCCGGCATCCGGGAGATCAAGCGCACTGTAGCCCAGGCTCGGCTCACTCCGCAAGAGACAAGCCCGTCGCACCAATTTTGACGAAGAGATTGTCAACAATTTCGTCGACGGTTAGGCTACTCGGCAGCGAACGACGACGTGCGAGGAACGATCTTGATCATCGACTGCCACGGCCACTACACGACCGCCCCGCCCGCCCTCGCGGCGTGGCGCGACCAGCAGATCGCCGCGCTGGACGGCTCCGGCCCCGCGCCGGCCCGCACCGGCCTGCGGATCAGCGACGACGAGCTGCGGGAGACGATCGAGCCCAACCAGCTGCGGCTGATGGACGAGCGCGGGATCGACGTCACGATCTTCTCCCCGCGCGCGTCGTTCATGGCCCACCACATCGGCGGGTTCGAGACCTCCGCCGAGTGGGCCGCGATCTGCAACGAGCTGTGCTACCGCGTCAGCGCCCTCTACCCGGAGCGGTTCGTGCCGGCCGCGATGCTCCCCCAGTCCCCGGGCGTCGACCCGGCGACCTGCATCCCGGAGCTCACCCGCTGCGTCGAGGAGTACGGCGCCGTCGCGCTGAACCTCAACCCCGACCCGAGCGGCGGCCACTGGACCGCCCCGCCGCTGACCGACCGCTCCTGGTACCCGGTCTACGAGAAGATGGCCGAGTACGACATCCCGGCCATGGTGCACGTGAGCACGAGCGTGAACCCCGCCTTCCACACCACCGGTGCCCACTACCTCAACGCCGACACCACCGCGTTCATGCAGCTCGTGCAGGGCGACCTGTTCCGCGACTTCCCGGACCTGCGGCTGGTCATCCCGCACGGCGGCGGCGCGGTGCCCTACCACTGGGGCCGATTCCGCGGCCTGGCGATGGCGCTGGGCAAGCCGGAGCTGGAGGAGCACGTGCTGAACAACGTCTTCTTCGACACCTGCGTCTACCACCAGCCGGGGTCGGACCTGCTCTTCGAGGTCGTCCCGGCACGCAACATCCTGTTCGCCTCGGAGATGATCGGCGCGGTGCGCAGCGTCGACCCGCGCACCGGCCACCACTTCGACGACACCCGGCGCTACGCCGAGGCCGCGAAGCTGTCCGAAGAGGACTGGGCCGCCATCCGGGAACACAACGCCCGCCGGGTCTACCCCCGGCTGGACGCGCTGCTGAAGGGCCAGGGCCGGTGACCGCGCCCAAGACCCCGGGCTGGCTCGACTGGCACGCCGACCCGTCCACCCCGCGCTTCCGGCTGCCGCCGGGCACCGTGGACGCGCACTGCCACGTGTTCGGCCCGCAGGCGGAGTTCCCGTTCGCGCCGGAGCG